>JBDHWA010000001.1:0-20118 GCA_039809945.1 Dehalococcoidia bacterium
GGTCCCCGAAAACGCGCCCGGATGGGCTTGTCCATGCCATGGAGCGCCCGCAAGTCTGGAAAAGAGCGGACGAAAGGACCACCAGATGAAACGAGCACCTGTACTTCTTTCAGCGGCCGCGCTGCTTGCGCTGGCGGCTGCTGCCTGCAGTTCGAACTCGGACAGCGACGACGGCCAGGCAACCTCAACCTCCGGCGCCGCCACCGCGACCGCACCGTCGCGGGCGACGCAGGCGACCGGTTCGCCGACGACGGCAACTACAACCGGAGGTCAGGCCATCGTCCTCGGCGACACCATCAAGGCGAGCGCCGGCGCCACTGTCAGCGGCAGCGACGTCACGATCACAAAGGGCGGGACGTGGACCATCTCCGGGACGCTGAAGGACGGCATGGTGAAGGTGGCGACGAAGGGCGAAGCCATCGACATCGTGCTGGACGGCGCAGCCATCACGAACGGTGACGGCCCGGCGCTCTACCTTGCCGAAGGAACCGAGGCTACCGTCACGTTGCAGGCCGGCACGAAGAACACCCTGGCCGACGGCGGCACGGCCGAGGAGGACGCCGCCCTCTACGCGGCGATGCCCCTGACCATCAAGGGCGAGGGCGACCTCACCGTCCACGGCAACGCCAATGAAGGCATCAGCAGCACGATGCACATCACCTTCGCCAGCGGCAACGTGCGCGTCTACGCTGTCGAAGACGGCGTGAACGCGAACAACGACGGCGTCAGCATCATCACCGTCTCGGGAGGCTACCTGTACGTACAGTCCGAGACCGGCGACGCGATCGATTCGAACGGGACCATCGTCATCAACGGCGGCACGGTGCTGGCCCTCGGTTCGCCGGACAAGGACGCGAGCAACGGCCTCGACGCGGACGGCGGCGTGACCATCAACGGCGGCGCCGTCATCGGCACAGGGCAGCAGGCGTTCCGCATCGCCACAGATTCGAAGCAAAAGGGCATCCTGGCGAACTTCGGCGCGACGCAGAAGGCCGGGACCCTGGTCTCGATTCAGAAGGACGGCACGACGATCCTCGCCATTGCACCGGAGGCCGCATTCCCGAACCTGTTCTTCAGCAACGCCACGATCGCCGACAACGTCACCTACACCGTCTTCACCGGCGGCACGGCGAGCGGCAACTCGACAGATGGCGTCTACGCGAACACTACGGTCACTGGCGCGACGCAGGTGACTACGACGACCACGGCCAGCCTCAACAACATCACGGGCCCGGGCGGGCGGCCGCCGCGCTAGCCGGGGTTGGATGAGTCCCAGTGGAGGCGCCTCGGGAATCCCGGGGCGCTTTCGCGCGTGAACGGTATAGTTCGCCGTCACACGAAACAGGGGCTACCCCATGAACGTAACCTGGGACGAAATCGCGCCGGACTTTCATCGCATCACCAGCCGCGTGGTCTGGTGCACCGTGACCACCGTCGACAGCAAGGGCCGGCCGCGCGCGCGCATCCTGCACCCGGTGTGGGACGGCCAGGCCGGCTGGATCGCCACCGGGCGGGATTCGTTCAAGGCCCGCCACCTCGCGGCGAACCCGTTCGTCTCGTGCAGCTACTGGGACCAGGCCCACGAGCAGGTCTACGCCGAGTGCCGCGCCGAGTGGGCCGACGACCAGGCGACGAAAGACCGCGTCTGGGACCTCGTGAAGAACGCTCCGCCGCCCGTGGGGTACGACCCGGGCCTGTTCTGGCGCGGCGGACCGACGGACCCCGGCTTCGGCGCGCTCCGCCTCGAACCCTGGCGGGTCGAAGTGTGGTCGCTGCAGGAGATGATGCAGGGGAAGCCGTCACGGGTGTGGAAGCCGTAACGGCCCGCCCCTTGCTCAGGCGTTCCTGCGCACCCCAAGCGTGACCTGCGTGCCTTCGAGGTCCTGGGCCGAGCTGTGGACGCCCGCCGGAGGCGGGGCTGCCACGAGTTCGACGGCCAGCGTCTCGCCGCGGATGTACTCCCCCTGCGAGGCGGCCACGCGCGCCACATCGGCATCGCCATCGACCCACGCGGTGATGCGGTCCGCGAGGTCGAAACCGGCTTCCCGGCGCATGTCCTGGAGGCGGCGGACGAGTTCCCGGGCGAGGCCTTCATCGGCGAGTTCGGGCGTGATCGCGGTCGTGACAGCGACGGTGTAACCCGCGTCCTGGGCGGCGGCGAAGCCATCGGTGTCCTGCGCCTGGAGGAGGATGTCCTCTGGCTCGAGGTCGTGCCCGGCGACGGCAACGGTTCGGCCGCGACGCACCGCTTCGGCAACCTCGGCCGGGGCCAGCGCAGCCAGCCCGGCGCGAATCGCAGCGACTTCCGCGCCGTACTTCTTGCCGAGCACCGGCAGGTTCGGCTTCACGTCGTAGCAGACGACCGCCGTCTCGTCGTCGAGCAAGCGGAGCGTCTTCGCGTTCAGCTCTTCGAGCAGCAGGTTCGCGTTCTTCTGGAGCGAGGCCGCCTCTTCCGGCTTGCGCGTCTTCACGAGCACCTCGGCGACTGGCTGGCGAACCTTGATCTGCGCCTTCGCCCGCGCCGCCCGGCCAAGCGAGCAGGCCCGCTTCACGAGCTGGGTCTCCTCGTTGAGGCGCTCGTCGACGAGCGAGGCGTCAGCCGTCGGCCACGAGGCGAGGTGGACGCTGATCGGCGCAGACGAATCAGCCGTGACGACGAGGTTGCGGTAGACCTCTTCCGCGACAAACGGCGTAAACGGCGCGAGCAGCTTCGATACGGTCACGAGCGCGGTGTAGAGCGTTTCGTAGGCGCTGGTCTTGTCGGCGTCGCCCTCGCTCGCGCCGCGCCAGAAGCGGCGGCGGCTGCGGCGGACGTACCAGTTCGAAAGGTCATCGACGAAGGCTTCGATGGCGCGGCCGGCTGCAGTCGGGTCATACCCGTCGAGTGACTCGGTGACCTTCGCCACCAGCGAGTTCAGTTCGCTCAGCAGCCAGCGGTCGATTTCGGGGCGTTCGCCCGCTGACTGCGCCTGGCCCGGCGTCCAGCCATCGATGTTGGCATAGCTGACGAAGAATGAGTAGGTGTTCCAGAGGGTGAGGAGGAAGCGCCGCAGCCCCTCTTCGACGAGCGCGCCGCTGAACCGCCGGGAGGAGCCGGCCGGGCTGGCCGTGTACATGTACCAGCGGGTCGCATCGGCGCCCTGGGCATCGAGCACTGTCCAGGGGTCCACGGTGTTGCCGCGGCTCTTGGACATCTTGTTGCCCTTCTCGTCGTTGATGTGCCCGAGGCAGATGACGTTCTTGAAGCTGATGCTCTCGGGCACGGCTTCGCTCGCCTTCAGCATCGTAGCCTCGGCGTGGAGCGTGTAGAACCAGCCGCGGGTCTGGTCGATGGCCTCGCAGATGTAATCGGCGGGGAAGTGCTTGAGGAATGCCTCTTCGTTTTCGAAGGGGTAGTGCCACTGGGCGTAGGGCATCGCGCCGCTGTCGTACCAGGCGTCGGCCACCTCGGCGACCCTGCGGGCGTCACCGCCGCACTGCTCGCAGCGCAGCACGATCTCGTCGATGAACGGGCGATGGAAGTCGTCCATCGCTTCGGCCTTCGCGGGATCCTTGGCGTTGGCCACGATCTCCGCCTTCGAACCCATGCACATCGCGTGGTCGCAGGCGGCGCACTTCCAGAAGGGCAGCGGCGTGCCCCAGTAGCGCTCGCGGCTGAACGCCCAGTCGATGTTGTTCTCAAGCCAGTTCCCGAAGCGCCCGGTCTTGATGTGGTCCGGGTACCAGTTGATGCGGCTGTTGCCTTCGAGGAGCGACTCCTTCTGCTTCGTCGTGCGGATGTACCAGCTCGGCTTCGCGTAGTAGAGGAGCGGCGTGCCGCAGCGCCAGCAGAACGGGTAGGTGTGCTTGAGGGTGCCCTTCTTCAGCATCAGGCCGCGCTCTTCGAGGTCGCGCTCGACGTCGCGGTCGGCCTGCTTGGCGAACTTCCCGGCGCCCGGCAGGCCCTCGGCCATCACGCCGCGCAGGTCGATGGGCTGGACGAAGAGGAGGCCGAACTGCTTGCCCTCGGCGAAGTCTTCGGCGCCGAAGGCGGGCGCGGTGTGGACGATGCCAGAACCGTCGTCGAGCGACACGTAGTCCGCCGCGAGCACGCGGCGCAGGCCGTCGGTCGAAGCGCCGGCGGGCACGGGCCGGAGGTGGCCGTCCTCGTTGAAGCGCATGACCGGGTGGCCAAGCTGCTCCGGGCGGTAGAGCGGCGTGTAGGCGAGACCGACCAGGTCCGAGCCGCGCACGACCGCGACCTCTTCGGCATCTTCGCCGAGGACCTTCGTTGCGAGCGCGCGGGCGAGCACAAGATAGTCGGCATCGCGGCGGTAGACGCCGTATTCGGCCTCGGCGTTGACCGCCAGCGCGACGTTCCCGGGCAGCGTCCACGGGGTCGTCGTCCAGGCGACGAGCCAGGCGGTTTCGACACCGGCAGGAAGGGCCGCGCCGGTGGCCTTCGTGAACGAGGCCGCATCGACGGCGAACTTCACGAAGACGCTCGGGTCCGGCGTGTCATCCTGGTAGCCGAGGCTGACTTCGTGGTCGCTCAGGCTGGTGCCGCAGCGCGGGCAATGCGGGGTGACGCGGTAATCCTGGTAGACCAGGCCGTGGCTCCACATCTGCTTGAAGATCCACCAGCAGCTTTCGATGTAGTTGTTGTGGTAGGTGACGTACGGGTCGTCGTAGTCGGCCCAGAAGGCGATGCGCTCGCTCAGGCGAGTCCACTCCTCGACGTAGCGGGAGACGGACTCCTTGCACTTCGCGTTGAAGGCCGCGATGCCGTACTGCTCGATCTCAGGCTTGGACTTGAGGCCGAGCTCCTTTTCGATTTCGAGTTCAACCGGCAGGCCGTGCGTGTCCCAGCCACCCTTGCGGGGCACGCGGTAGCCCTGCATGGTCTTGTAGCGAGGGATAAGGTCCTTGAAGACGCGCGAAAGCACGTGGTGGATGCCAGGGCGCGCGTTCGCCGTGGGCGGGCCTTCGTAGAAGATAAAGAGCCTATCCTCGGGGCGCTCTTCGATGCTGCGGCGGAAGATCGCGTTCTGCTGCCAGAAGGCGAGCACTTCTTCTTCGAGCTTTGGAAAGCTGACGCGGGTATCGACTGGTTTGAACATGGCGAAGGTACCTGGCCCCGGGGTCCAGCGGTGCAACCGGCACGGGGTGGCCGTTCGTACCATCTGGTGCAGTGGATTGCAGCGAGAAAGGCAAACAAAAAGCGCCCATCCCACCAGGGACGAGCGCTGCAGCCCGCGGTACCACCCTGCTTTCCTTCCGGAGAAGGACACTCATGAGGCGCAACTACGCCCCTGCCCCTGGTAACGGTGGGCTTCCGTCCGGGTCTACTGGGAGCTCGCTGCACGGTGGCAGCGGGCCACGTTCGGCCGGAGGCTCGGGAGGGATCTTCGCGCCGCGTTTCCGTGCCCCCTCACACCGTCCAGGGCTCGCTGTACGGAACAGCTGGCGGTACTCGTCTCCGTCACTGCCGCTACCCGCCAGTGAACCAGTGTGCGAGGCTGCATGTCAATAATGCGCATTCGAACACTTCTTGCCGCCTGCGCTGTCCTCGCGCTCGCTGCCTTGCCCGCAGCCTGCGGCGGCGACGACGACGTGACCGTGCAGCACCCGGCAACATCCACGCCGGTCCCACCAACGCCAACGCCAACCGAGGACCCCACGCAAACGCCGACGGAGTTTCGGGTGGCGATGATCAACCTCATGAGCCCGATTTCGCTCGATGCTACGAAGACCACGGCAGCAGACACCTTCGATGCCCGCCTCGAGCTCGTCATCGAACAGCTCAAGGAGTTCAAGCCGGACCTCGTGGCCTTCAGCGAGGCCACCAAGACGGCCGCCCACGGGAGCGTGGAAGACCGCCTGGTGAAGGAACTCAAGCTCGAATCCATCTACCTGACGGCGAAGCCGTGGTACATCGGCCTGAGCAAGGACCAGAACGCCGAGATCGCCCGGCAGGTTGGCTTCCAGGAGGGCGAACTCGTCCTCGTCCGCAGCGACCGCTTCCCCATCCTCGGCTACGAAAAGATGTGGCTGAACCCGCGCACCTCCGAGGCCGAAGGGCCGGGCGTCATCCACCTCAAGGTGAAGGGGCCTGCCGATGTCGGCGAGATCGACGTGTTCGTTTCGCACCTGACCGGGGCCGACAGCAAGGTACGCGCGCAGCAGGCCGCTTCGTTCGCCCAGTTCATCAAGACGCAGAAGGGCGCGGGCCGGACGCTCGTCCTCGGCGACTTCGGAGACCCGGCAGGCACGCCAACCCAGCAGGCCTTCCTCGATATCGGCCTCAACGACGTGCTTGAGGAATCGGGCCTGCAGACGTGCTGCCGCGAGAGCGTGGTGGGCGAGCAGCCGCCGCTGAACGCGCGGGTCGACTACCTGCTGACCTCGCAGTGGATGCCGTCGGCACTCGGGCTGTTCGCCGACCAGCCGGGCAAGCTGGAGGACGGCCAGCCGCTCTACGCCAGCGACCACAACGGCGTGACGGCGATCTTCCCCATCGGCCCATCGCCGGGGCCGTAATCCTTCTGTGAAAAAATCTGCTGACGGCGCGGTTCGCTCGCAGTAGCATGCGCGCGAAGTCACCGGAGGTTTGATCTTGGCCGTAGCAACGAATGCGGGGGCGCTCTACCCCGTCAACATCAACGTCGAACCGCAAACGGCGCCACGGAACAAGCTGACCGTGGGCTTCCGCATCATCCTCGCCATCCCCCACGCCCTGCTTGTCGGCGGCGTTTTCGGGGCGGGGGCGCTGTTCGCCTACCGCGGCGGTTGGTGGGGGAACCTGACCAGCAGCGGCGTCCTCGGCGCAGTCGCCGGCGTCTGTGCGGTCATTTCGTGGTTCGCCATCCTGTTCGCGAACCAGCACCCCGAGGGCCTTCGCAACCTGGGGACGTTCTACCTGCGCTGGAAGGTCCGGGCTGTCGCCTACATGGCCCTCTTCCGTGACGACTACCCGCCCTTCGGCGACGCGGACTACCCGTCGACACTCGACATCACGCTGGCCGAGTTCCCGCGGGACAAGTTGTCGGTCGCGCTCCGCATCATCTACCTGATCCCGCACGCTATCGTGCTCTTCTTCCTGGGCATCGCCTGGTTTTTCACCAGCATCGTCGCCTGGTTCGCCATCCTCTTCACGGGCGTCTACCCGGAAGGGCTGTACAACTTCGGCATCGGTGTCTTCCGCTGGTCAACCCGCGTGGAGGCGTACGGGCTGCTGCTCGTCGACGAGTACCCGCCGTTCTCGTTGAGCTGAGCCGTTAGCCGCTGGGGGCCGGCGTTTCGCCGCGCGCGAGCGTGGCGATCTCGTCGGCCGTCGGCGAGGGATACTGCACGCGCGGGTGGTAGACAGCGCGAAGCGTCGCCTTGAAGCTCGCAGCGACCGTCTGCAATTCGCGCAGAGTGATATCGCATTCGTCGAGCTGGCCCTCGGCGAGGCGCTCGGCGAAGACGGAATCGACGAGGCGGTCGAGGCCGCCCGCGCCTTCGTCCTGGCGGGCGCGCGCCACTGCTTCAGATGAGTCAGCGAGCATGACGATCGCGGTTTCCCGGCTCTGTGGGCGCGGTCCGTCGTAGCGATACTCGCGCGCCTCCACGGTCTCGCCGTTCTGGACTGCCTGGCGGTAGAAGTAGGTGACGAGCCGCGTGCCGTGGTGCTGCGGGATGAAGTCGCGGACGACGGCCGGCAACCGATAGCGCCGGGCGAGGTCCAGGCCGTTGGTGACGTGGGCGCGAATGATCCGTGCGCTCTCCACGGAAGAGAGCGACTGGTGGGGACTCGGCGCGCCGTCGAGCATGTTCTCCACGTAGTTGCCCGGCATCGCGAGCTTGCCGATATCGTGGTAATAGGCGCCGACGCGGACGAGCAGGGCGTCGGCGCCGATGGTGGCAGCCGCCCGTTCGGCCAGCGCACCAACGAGCATCGAATGGTGGTAGGTGCCCGGGGCCTGCTCCTGCAGCCGCCGGAGGAGCGGGTGTTCGGCCTGGGCCAGCTCCATCAGCTGGAGCCGGGTGGTCACGCCGAAGGCCATGGCGAGGACGACGAAGACGCCGACCGCGAGCAGCGCCGAGACCAGTCCGTGGACGGCCGCCGCCATCGCAATCCATCCAAGCTGGACGTTCTCGCGCTGGGCCGTGACGAGCCAGAAGACAACCATCACGAGGGCCGTCGCCAGTGCGACAACGATCCCGGCGACGGCGAACCGGCTTACCCGGCTGGCGCGGTAGACCACGGCGGCGCCGGCCAGCCCGCCCACCGTGTAGGTCATCCCCAGTTCGAGCGACTGGAGCGAACCGACGTACGAACTGCCGGCAATCTGCGGGGCGGTGCCGCCGGAGAAGACCGCGAACAACCCGACTGCAACCGCCACCAGCACCGCCAGCGAAAGGTCGGCGAAACAGGCAGTGACGATCGCCGCCGTCGCCACCGGCAGGCCGAACGCGAGAAAGCGCTGTTGGGTGTCGGGCGTGACCGCCGGGAGAGCGATGCGCGCGCCGGCAAGCACCGCCGTGACGGTGACCGCGACCAGCACCATGCGACGTTTCGCCGGGTCGCCGAAGGGCTGGAAGAGGTAGGCGTAGAAGCCGAGGAGGAGGCCGAGTCCAAGCGCCATGACCACGCCGCCGGCCACGGCGTACAGGTCGAGGCCGTCCTCGATGACGCCGGCCGCTTTGAGCGCTTCGATGTCCTGGGCCGAGATCTGCTGGCCTTCGGTGACGATCACCTGCCCCTGCGAGAACGTGCGGAGAACTGGGAGGACGGACTGCCGCGCCTGGTCGCGTTTCGCTTCGGTCGCCGCCTGGTCCACCCGGAAGGTTTCGACCGAGAACACCCGGAGTATCCCGAGAAGGGCGTTCCGTTCGTCGTTGTTGGCGGGCGCGGCCTGGTCCTTCAGGCCATCGACGTAGGCGGTCACCGTCCGGTCGATGTCTTCCTTCTTCAGCGGCGCGCTGAGGAGCGTTGCCAGGCCGCTCGACACCATCTGGCGGAAGGCGGTCAGCCGGGCGGGGTCGATCCCGAGGAGCGCCGCCCGTTCGAAGTTCGCAAGCGGCTGTGGCGTGGTCAGGTTCGCGACCTGGTCCTGCTTCTGCTGGGCTGTCAGGTCGCTGCGAGCCGCGATCGCCCGCACGGCGTCGATATAGCGAGCGGCGCGGTCCACCTGCTGGTCGCGGATCGAGGTGTCGACGGGGAGCGATTCTTCGGGGACGGCCCGGGCGCGCTCTTCCCGTTCGGCGTCGGTCAGGATTTCAGACTGGAACTCGGTGGCATGCTGCGCCGTGAAGGTGCGTGTCGCGATGTCGCCCGGTTCGAGTTCACGGTTGAACTGGAAGAGGGGGACAACCAGCGCCACCGTCGCGACGGCGATGATGAGCCCGAAGAGCGCGGCGGTTGAGCGATTTCCCTGGCGAATGGCAGGACGCATCACCATGATCACAGGCAGGATACCAGAGGCGCCGGGCCCCCACGGTGAACCTCAGAGGGCCGGGCCTTCACCGAGGATGTCGTTCAGCGCGGTCAGCCGTTCGATGACGAGGAAACCGGCCCGGTCGCGGGCGCGGTCGGTGCGTTCCAGGAGGACCGCGCGCATCCCGGCGGCGCGCGCCCCGGCGATGTCGGTGGCCATCGTATCGCCCACGAACAGCGCGTCCTGGGCTTCGACGCCAAGGTCGGTGAGCGCGCGGAAGAATGGCGCCGGGTTCGGCTTCGCCAGGCCAACATCGGCCGAGGAGACGAAGGCGTCGATGTATCCGGCGAGGCCCAGTTCGTTGACCTTCGGGCCGAAGAGGGCCGCTGGGAAGATGGCATTCGTCACGACCGCCGTCCGGTAGCCCCGGTAACGGAGCGACGCGAGCAGCCCGCGCGCGTCGTCGTACACGGTCATCCCGTGCGAGGACTCCTGGAAGAAGAGGCGCGCGCAGGCATCGACATCATTCGCGCCGACAGCAAGGCCGAGCCACGTGAATGCTTCGCCGAGGAGGCGGCCGAGGTGGGGCGCGACCTCGGTTTCGCCGGGGCGGTATGCGGGCAGAACGGCATGGAACGCGCGCTCGAAGTCGGCATCGCTGAGGTCGTAGTCGAGGCGCTTTCGGACGAAGCTGGCAACGACCGCCGCGGGCGCGCCCACCACGAGCGAGTCATCCCGGACGAGCGTGCCACCCCAGTCGAACAGCACCGCCCGGATAGCCACGTCAGCTCCCCAGCAGCCTGCGCACGGTTTCGTTGATGAGGCGCCCATCGGCGCGGCCGGCGAACTGCTTCGAGAGCACCGGCATCACCTTGCCCATGTCACGCGGGCCGCTGGCGCCAGTCTCGGCGATGACCTTCGCAGCGGCCGCTTCGATCTCTTCCGCGGTGGCCTGTTGCGGCAGGTAGACCTCGAGGATCGCGGCCTCGGAGCGCTCCTTCTCGGCAAGGTCAGCGCGCTTCGCCTTCTCGAACTGGTCGATGCTGTCACGGCGCTGCTTGAGCTGCTTCTGGATAATCGCGAGGACCTCATCGTCGCTGGCGACGAGCGGGGGCAGCTTCGCCATCTCCGCGAGTTGCTCATCGCTCGCGCCAGCCGGGGGCGTACGAATCTCTGCGTTGCGGATGGCGGCGATGAGCATGCGCAGGGCGCTCTTGCGCGTCTCGTCTTTGGCGCGCATCGCGTCGGCAAGGTCGGCCTGGATTTTCTCTTTCAACGAGGCCATGCGGCTCTCCCGGGGAAATGGCGTGGGCCCGGCGGCTGCGCCGGGCCCACGAGACTGGTCCTGGAATGGGCCCTAGCGCCTGCTGGCGGCGCGGGCTTCGCTGCGGAGCTGCTTCTTGCGGAGCTTCCGCAGGCGGGCGGCTTCCTTCTTCTTCCGCTTCACGCTCGGCTTTTCGTAGTGTTCGCGGCGGCGCGCTTCAGCGAGGATGCCATCCTGCTGGACGCGCTTGTTGAAGCGCTTCAGCGCAGCTTCGAATGCTTCGCCGTCACCGACAATGACTTCTGCCAAGAGGGGAGATCACCTCGCCTTCGTGCACGGAATCGCCCGGAAACGGGCCGCGGGTCTTTCACCATACCACGGCCGTCCAGTTACGCGCATAGCGGGAATCCCTACTCCGGGCGCCCAGCCGCGCGCTCCCGCGCCTCCAACCGTTCGAGGTGGTACTCCACCCAGATTCCGGGGCGCTGGGTGCGAAAGCCCGGCGCATCGTAATTGAAGCGGTCCTGCTTCTTCCGAATCTCCCGCGCGAGCGACTCCCAGGAGGCGCGCAATCGTTCGACCGCGGGGGCGATGCGCGGCCAATCGTCCGGGCCTGCGGCTTCGCAGTACTCACGGTGGTTCCGTTCGATGACGGCGAGCCGTTCGAGGTCGAGTTCGATTTCGCGGCCCATCGAGAGCCACTCCGGCGTGTAGCCGCCGTTTTCGAGCATCTTGAAGCCGAGCCAGCGGTCGCCGGCGTAGGCCTGCTGCTCGCGCGAAAGGCCAAGCGGCTTACCGGCGCCGGGCAGGTTGCTAAACGCCCCGGCCGCCATCGCCTCCTGGATTGCACCCTCGATCGAACGTTCGAGGCTCATGACCCGGCTATCCTACCGCACCGCCCGGCCGGGGAGCGTTAGCGCCGCTGGGCGATGGCGCAGACCGTGCTGCTGCCGATGGCGCCGCTCTCGTCATACATCGTGCAGTGGCCGACCGCGATGCCGTCGGCCGAGTGGTGCGAACTGGTCTCGAAGCCGATCCACTCGCCCTCCGGGTAGCGGTGGAGGTAGAGGGTGATGTCGGCGTTGATGAATTCGAGGCCGTTGCTGCCCCAGTTCGCCCCGGGGTTGGTCCAGTCGGCAGCTGAAGCGGCCCGCACGAACGGGGTTAACTCCACGCCGTCGACGAGCGGCCGGATCTCGCGCATCCAGACCTGCCCCTGCTCGGAAAGGCCAGGGTCGCGCGGGCGGAGTGGCCGCATATCCCACATCGGCTCCCACTTCAGAACCCCCGACTGGACCGACGGGGGGATCTCTTCCGGGCGCTTCACCTGCCAGTCCGGCGGGCTCCAGACGCGGCCCTTCGGGTTCTCGGTGCGCTTCAGGAGAACGGCCGTCCCGCGGGCGTAGCTGGCGCCCTCGGACAGGTACTCGAGTTCGACCACGCGGATGCGGTTGCCGTCACGGATGGCCTTGCTGGTCACCTGGCAGGGCGCGAGGGTTGGCAACCGGTAGAGGTCGATGGTGAGGCGAGCGCAGTGGAACTCGTCGCTGCCGAAGCGGCTCTCGACTTCGTGGCCGAACAGCCCGGCGAGGACGCGCGCATGGAGGGAGGCCTCGCCCCATGGCCCCCGCGAGATGGGATTGATGGTGTACTGGCCGTCACCTGCGGCCTTCGTGAATGCATCGGTCATGGTTGCCCCCGGGATCCTGCCGGACGTGGAACCGGGGCCTCAGCTGAGGCCCCGGCAATGCGAAAACGAACGGGAACGGTTCGCGCGGCTCAGTCCGCCGAGGGCAGGACCTTGGGCTGAAGCAGTTCCATCGCGCGGCCGTCGACGTTGAGCGCGCACGGGCCGGGCTTGACCACGAGCACCTCGATGCCGGTCTCTTCGTCCTTGTACCGCTTGCCGAGCTGGACTGCCTCCATGCCGGACGTATCGACAGTCACCGAGGCGTCTTCGGCGCCGCGCATCTGCATCGCGGCTGTCCCGCAGCGCAGTTCGCCCGCGCCACCCTTGGTCACAATAAACTCGGCGACGCCGCCGGGGACAACGTATCGCTTCCCTGTCTGTGCTGCTGCCATTGTGGAGTGCCCCTCTTGTCTCAACCTGGCCCCGCTGGAGGGCCGGAAAATGTAGATGGGATGCTACCCATCGAGTCTGGGCCGGTCAATGTTGACCGGGGTGGAAGCGGGCCGGGGACGGCCCGCGTTTACGTTACTGGACGAAGACGTCAGCCAGCATGTCCGGGTGGTAGTCACACGTGATCTTGAACTGGCCAGCGTCGTTGAAGGTGATGGTCCGCTTCTCGCCCTGCTTGATGTCGGCCCCATCCTTCTTCCCGTTCAGGGTGATGGTGTGGAGGCCAACCACCGAATCGAAGAGGACCGCGGTGCCCTTGGCGATGCTGACAACGCCCTTGTTGATCGGCTGCGCCGTGCCATCCGCCACAACCGTCCAGTCGTTGGCGTGGGCATCGATGCGGACTTCCTTCGAGAGCGTCGGCGGAGCGGTGACGGCGGGCGCGCCCGAACCCGTCAGGCCCTCGAAGCCGGACTTGCTGACGGCGTACTGGACGCAGCCGGTGCCGGGGTTCTTGGCATCGGGCGCCTTGGAGCCGAAGGCGTCATCCGGGAGATGGAGCTGGGTGCCGACGCGGAGGATGTCGGTCGCCTTGATGTTGTTCTTGGCGGCGAGGCTCTGCGCGGTCACGTTGCCGTAGCCCTCGGCGATCTGCTCGAGGTTCTGGCCACGCACGACGTACTCGTTGATCTGCGGAAGCTGGAGAACGACGACTGCCTGCAGCGGGTCGGTGGCGTTGAGGCCGTTGGCCTTGGCCAGTTCGGCCGCGTTGGTCGCGTGCTCCTCGGCCACGCGCTCCCACGTGTCGCCGGTCTGCACGATGTAGGTTGCCGCGGCGGGCAGCTTCAGCGCCGTGCCCACCGGCACCACCGCGTCAGCGGCGATGTTGTTCTCGGTCGCGATGTCTTCGACCTTCACCCCGTGCTGCGACGCGATCGTGCCGAGGGTCTGCCCTTCGAGGACGACGGCGGTCTGCTTCGGCAGCTTCAGCGTGTTTTCGAACGGCAGTTCCTTATCGTTCGCCAGGCTCGTATCGAGGTTCTTGTTCAGGCTCTCGAGGTCGTTCACGCTGATGCCATGCATCTTGGCGATGCTGTCCTTGGTGTCGCCGGCCGAGATGATGTACCGGGCGCCAGCGGGCAGCTTCAGCTTGTCGCCGGGGAAGAGGCCGGCAACATCCGTGCCCTGGACCTTGAGCGAGAAGCTGGCGACGCCGCGCTTCTCACTGAAGTCGTAGTCCAGCCCGTTCAGGTCGGCCAGGATAATTGCGCCAACGAACTGGGACTCGGCGATCTTCGTGATCGTCTCGTTGTCCTTGTAGGCGGTGTACTTGTAACCGTTCGGGTCAGCCTTGAAGCCGGGGATCTTCAGCTCGGTGCCCTGCTTGAGGATGCCGTCGACCGGGAGGTTGTTGGCGGCTGCCAGTTCCTTCGGGCCAATGCCGTGCGCCTTGGCGATGGTCTCGAGCGAATCGCCCCCGACGAGGACGGAGACTTCTGCGTTCAGGTTGTGCGCGAACTCCTCGGCTTCCTTCCACCACTTATTGGTGACCTCACCGGTGCCGTCATCGGCAACCGGGTAAGAAAGGAAGTCGACGAGGTGCTGGATCTGGATGGCGTTGAGCGCGCCGCCGTTGGTGGTCAGCCAGGCGGGCATGAGCGTGCCGGCGCGGCCGCAGGCGAGGGTGCGCTGGAGGAGCGCCTTATTCGCCGCCAGGACGAGCGGGTCCTGGTCCTGGAACTTGGTGGCGTCGTTCGCGCGAAGCTGGGGACCAACGCCGCCCTGGCCGGTGTTGCCGTGGCAGGTGCGGCAGTTGTTCGCGAACAGGAGCGCGCCGCGTTCGAGCGACTGATCCTTGGTCCACTGCTGCTGGTCCTCAGCGCGGATAGGCAGGTCGATGGCCGAGTACGCTGCGCAACCCCCAACGAAGAGGAACAGCAGCGCTACCATCAGCCCGATTTGCTTCTGGGTGTTCAATCGTCCCTCCGCCTATCCGTTATAGGTAACCGCGCGAAGCGGGTTGTCGGCGTTGCCGCTGGTGACCTTGCCGGTGTTGACCTGGACCGACCCATCGGCGTTGACGGTGAGGGCCATCGTGTCCATGGGGCGCGGGGCCGGGCCGAACACGCGAATGCCGGCGCGAGAGTACGTTGAACCGTGGCAGGGGCAGCGGAACCAGCCGATGATGCCCGGGAAGTTCACCGTGGCGCCGTTGAAGGCCGGGTTCCACGGCACCGAGCAGCCGAGATGCGGGCACTTCCAGTAGAGTGCCAGCAGGCCGCCCGTGCCGCCGACGCCGAGGACGTCGCCCTGCGCGCCGTCGAGGTTCACGAGCCAGAACTTACCTTCGCTGATGCGGACGGGTTCTTCGCCCTTCTTCGGAATGCGGGCCGAAGCCACGTTCACGGTGCCGCCGAAACCCTTGGGGCCGCGGAGGTTGAAGAATCCGAGGAAGCCGGACACCAGTGAGCCGGTGAAAATCATGATGCCGGCGAAGGCGCTGACGCGCATGAATGACCGGCGGGCGAGCTTGCGCGCCTCCTGCTGCCGTGCGCGCTCAATACGGCCGCGGGGGCTGGCGGTTGGTTCTGCTGCCATTAGTGTCCTGGCTCCTGACCCGGGATTCCTTCGCTCACCTTCAGTTCCCACGGGAACACGAGTTCCTGGCCCTGGCCGCGGAAGGCGGTGCCGGTGAGCGTGAGCACGCCATAGGCGGCGACGAACCCGCTGAAGAGCGCCAGGAGCGCGTCACGCCGGTTCATCACCCAGCCGGCCCGCCACATGCCGTAGATCATCAGCGTCGGCAGACCCACGAGGACTGCGATCGGGATCGCCTGCTCAACCAGCCAGCCCGGGAAGTCCAGGTGCTGGAAGGTGGTGGGGCCACCCGAACCCGTGCCATCGAGGATGCGCAGGTTGAAGGGCAGGTACGTGATCGACTTGGACCATTCCGGCCACGGGAGCTGCGACTGCATGGAGCGAACGTTTTCGAGGAAGCGGAACGTGTCGCCGCCGCTCAGCCCGAACCAGTCGTTCAGGAAGAAGGCGATCTTGCCGGAGTCCCAGAGGATGAGGAGCCACGTGCCGAAGAAGCCGATGGCCCCGGAGACGATGGTGATCTTGACCGCGCCTTCGGTGTCGAACCAGGCGCCCTGGCCCTCGGTGTCGCGGTCGAAGTAGGGGAACGCGCCGAGGATGATGAGCCAGACGGTCGGGATGATGATGCCGGCCATGGCCGCGTTCATGTGCAGGAGCAGCTCCTGCAGGTTCAGCAGGTACCACGGCGCCTTCGAGGGGTTCGGGGTGACGTCCGCGTTCGCCTGGTCCAGCAACGGGGCGTTGATGACCACCGAGAGGAAGAACAGCGTGATGGTGAACACCAACGCGGCAATGAACTCGATGAACACGAGATCCGGCCAGACGAGGACTTCCTCATCCCGGGCGCGGGCCTGGGGGCGAGCGACCGGCCGGGCTACAACTGCGGTTGCCATACTCTTCCTCTTCTCAGTTCGTGCGTGCGCCTAGAGCGGGCGGGCCAGGCCGCCGTCGCGCCGGATTCGCCAGAAGTGCACAGCCATAAAGATGGCCGCGAGCAACGGCAGTCCGATGACGTGCAGCGTGTAGAAACGGATGAGCGAGTCCGGGCCCACTTCGAAGCCGCCGAGCAGCCAGAAGCGGGTCTTCGGGCCGAGGACCGGCGCCGAACCGGCGATGTTCGTGCCCACCGTGATCGCCCAGAATGCCAGCTGGTCCCACGGGAGCAGGTAGCCGGTGAAGCTGAGGAGGAAGGTGAGCACCAGCAGGATGACGCCGACCACCCAGTTGAACTCGCGCGGCGGTTTATAAGCGCCGGTGTAGAACACGCGCATCATGTGCATGAAGACGAGGATGACCATGGCGTGGGCCATCCAGCGGTGCATGTTTCGCATCAACTGGCCGAACTGCACCGTCGTCGTGATGTTCTGGATATCCAGGTAGGCCCGCTCGACGCTCGGCACGTAGTAGAACATCAGCAGGATGCCGGTGACCGTGAGGCCGAGGAACATGAAGAACGAGAGGCCACCCAGGCAGTAGGTGTGCGTGATCTTCACATGGGTGCGGTGGATACGCGTCGGGTGGAGGTGGAGGAAGACGTTCGTCGCCACCACGAGCATCTGGTTACGCGGTGTGTTCGGGTACCCCGTCCGGAAGATGGACTTCCAGACGTAGTTATGGAACATCTTGTCGTAGATCTTGTCCGCGATCGTCGGCTTGGTAGGAGATTCAACGGCCATTGCGTACTACCTCTGCCACCAGGCGCCGAAGGCGACCATGATCGCGAGCGATACGACGATGGTTATCCCAACAAAGACAAGCTCGAGCGTCTCGGCGAAGTCGTGTGGAAGATTCGCAAATTCCATCGAACCGGCCTCCCCTCTGGTTACCGGGCGCGACGAGCCCCGGACCCGCGACTTTGTGAATCGCGTAGCAAGGCTGAGTTATACCATCGCCCCAAGAGGCGATCAAACCTGAGCGGGCATGTTAACCGGGCGGGAACGCGCTGCCCGGCGCCGCGAGCCGGGGACTCCCCCGGGCAGCAGCGGCATCGCTCCCCGGACCTGCGCTACACTCGCGGCCCCAGAGAAAGGAGACCTGGCCATGCCACACGCCACTATCAACGGAGTCAGCCTGTTTTTCGATGAGCACGGGAGCGGCGAGCCCGTCCTGTTCCATCACGGGTACACCGGTTCGCATTACAGCTACGACGATGTGGTGCCGCACCTCGCGAAGCGGTACCGCACCATCCGGATGGACGGCCGCGGGGCCGGCGACAGCGACCGTTCGGCCAGGGGCCATTCGATCGAGCAGTACGCCGCCGACGTGATTGGCATGGCCGACCACCTGGGACTCGAGAAGTTCACGTACATCGGCCACAGCATGGGCGGCGTCATCGGCTACGAACTGGGGCTGAACCACGCCTCACGCCTGGACAGGCTCGTCCTCATCGCCCCGGCGCCCGCCGACGGCGTGAATGTGCCCGCATCGTTCCGCGAGCGGGCCGCAAAGCTGCACTACGGCAAAGAGCACGCGCAGATGCTCGAAGAGGCCATGATCCTGACCGCTCAGCCGCGCTCCCGCGACCTCGTGGCGGCGCGCATCCAGCACGCCCTGAGCGTCTCTGACGCGCACTTCGAAGAGTCGTGGACGGCGCTCGAGACCTATCACAAGGGAGACCGCCTCGGCGAGATCAAGACTCCCACGCTGATGGTGGCCGGCGCCGCCGACGGCCTCCTGCCGTTCAACCTGGCCGACTTCCAGCGCCTCGGGAACGCGACGCTCCACGTCTTCAGCCGGGTCAGCCACGGCATCCCCTACGAGATCCCGGACGAGTTCTCGGCGGTCGTCCTCGACTTCCTCGAACATGGCGTGGTTACCGCGGCAACGCTGCAGGCGAAGCTTCGCGAGGCGATGGCCCCGGCCTGAGCGTACCGTCGCCGGCGCACCTTCGAAAACGCCCCGGCAGCACCCTTGTCCGGGGCGTTCCGGCGGTTTGCTACTATGACTGACGGTGTCCGCGCACTCGACTGACCTTCCATATCTCGAAGAGGAACCCCTCGAGGGGGAGACCTTGCTCCCCGCGCCCGAGGAGGTCGTCTTTCGCATGCGCCAGGCCATCCTCGACGGCGACCACTGGTTCGAAGCGCTGCTCGACGGCATCGCCCGGTGGCGAACGCCGGCCGAACAGGTCGGCAACCGCCACTTCCAGTACCTCATCCACGGCGAAGCGTTCGACTGGCTCCTCCTCGCCGAACGCCTGCTCGACGAGGCGCCGGATCTTGTGCCGCCGGCCGAGCGCGAAGCGCTCCTCTGGGAGAACCGCTGGCCGCTCGACATCGAAGACCACGAGTTCGCCGCCCGGTTGGGGCGGGCAAAGTACAGCGCGCACCTCAACTTCCTCTACGGCGTCCTCGTCGAACAGGCGCTGCAGCTTTCGGTCGAAGAGGAGATCCACAAGGAGGGCCGCAGCCGCGCCTGGGGCACGGACCTTCGCTCCGATGAAACGATGTTCCAGCGCATCTACGGCCATCCCCGCGAAGAACTCTTCGCCCTCTATTACGAAAGCACCGGCCAGATGCTCCGCCGGGATGTGCCCTACGCCGACTGGAAGGCGTTCACCTACTGGCTGTTCAAGTTCCGGCTGAAGCGCCAGGACAAGGCGCGGGTGGCGAGCGACACGCGCAAGGGCCTTGCCCAACTCACCCTGATGGAGATGCAGGTGAGCAGCCGGCGCAAGGGTGCGCACCTGGATGAAGCGGGCTTCGCCGAACGGTACGGGAACGAATCGCCCGCCCGTGAACGCCGCGCGCCGGTGCTCGCCGGGGAAGCCTGACCCGCGACCGGGCGGCAGGCTGGCATACTCATCCCGTGACCATCACCCATGACGCGCTCACCGGGGCCTTCCGCGATGCCAGGCGCCAGCTCTGGCTGGTCGGCGGCGCGTTGCGTGACCGCCTCCTCGGCATCGAGAGCAAGGACATCGACTACGCGACCGACGCCGACCCAGACGAGGTCGAGGCGCTCGTCCGCGGGCTTGGCGCCCACGTCACCACGGTCGGCAAGCGGTTTGGCACCATCGGCGTCCTCCTGCGCGATGGCGCGAGCGAGGACTGGAGCGAGATCACGACCTTCCGGGGCGATTCGTATTCAGCCGGCACGCGCTGGCCGGATGTGACCTTCGGGACGAGCATCGAAGAGGACCTGGCCCGCCGCGACTTCACCATCAACGCACTCGCCGAAGACGCCTTCAGCCACCGCACGCTGGACCTCTTCGGCGGCGAAGCGGACCTCGCGGCGCGGCTTATCCGGGCTGTCGGCGAACCGGTTCGGCGGTTCGAAGAGGACCCGTTGCGCATCCTCCGGGGCCTCCGTTTTGCCAGCCAGCTCGGGTTCGATATCGAACCGGCGACCTTCGCAGGGATGGCGGAGACCGCGCCGCTGCTCGCCACCCTCTCGCAGGAGCGCATCACCGCCGAACTGGACCGGCTGCTCCAGGGGATGGACCCGGCTGGCGGCCTCGAAGCCCTCCGCGCCTGCGGGGCCCTGGATGTGGTGCTGCCTGAACTCGCGAACATGGCCGGCTGCGAACAGAACCGCTTCCACCGCTTCGACGTCTGGGGCCACACGGTCGCCACGGTCGCGACCATCGAACTCGCGCCCGGGAGGGAGCGGCTGCGGCGCTGGACGGCGCTCCTCCACGACCTCGGGAAGCCCGCGGTGCGCCACGTGAAGGCGAACGGCGAGTGGGGCTTCTACCGCCACGAAACGGCCGGGGCCGAACTCGCCGCCGCCCTCCTCGAACGGCTCAAGCTGGGCAAGAGCGACTCGCTCGCCAT
>JBDHWA010000002.1:0-19995 GCA_039809945.1 Dehalococcoidia bacterium
ACACGCGTTGCCGGCTTCGCCACCTCGGGCGTCTTCAAGTGGGCCGGGGTTACTGCCCTGGCCGCCGGGGTCGCCATCATCGCGGCGATGGCGATCTTCGCCCTCTACGAAACCGGCAGCGACGGCGAAGAGCATGCCGGTGGCGGCATCGAATCCACCGCGACCGTGCCCGCGCCCGCCACCGCTTCGCCCAGCGTTCCCGCCAGCGTCACGCCGGCGCCTTCGCCCACCATCGCCAATCCCACCGGCGAAGTGGTGGCCGGGGTCGAGGTCTCGGCAATGACGTTCGGCGCGCCCGGCTCACTGCCGGTGCCGCTCTCGGTCATCGTGGCGAAGGGCTGCTACCAGTGCGACGGCCCGACGACCGGCTTCGAGCGCGTCACCCTCGATGCGAACGGCAAGCTCAAAGTGGAGGCGCTGCCGAAGCCGCCCGGCGACATCATCGGCGACTACTGGACGCGCGACGGCGCGGACTACCTGAGCATGTGCACCCGCGGCTACTGCGGCGGCGTCGGCCAGATCAGCGCAGATGCGCAGACCACCATCTACCGCTCGACGGACGGCGGCGTCAGCTGGCAGGCGCTCGGGACCTTCGACGGCGCGGCCACCGTCGCCGCGACGACCGCCCAGGGCGTGCTCGTCAACCGATCCACCTTCAGCGACGGTCAGGTGCAGTGGCGCTTCCAGCTGCTCGGTTCGAACCAGGTGCTCACCCCGCCAGCGGGCGCCCAACCCGAATTCGCGGAGACCCGCCTCGTGGGCTGGCGAATGGCCGACAACCGCACCATCCAGGCGCTCGATGGTTCGACCCTCGTCGTCCTGCCGGACCTCGGCGCCCAGCGCGCATGGATCGTCGACGTGTCGCCCGGCGGCGATGTCCTCATCGGCTGGTACACCGGGAACGGGCCGGATGCCTACCTTGGGCTGATGCAGGGCGGCAAGCTCACGCGGGCGTTCAAGGGCCCGGCCAGCCTCTCTATCGGCAGCGTCCTGACGCAGGCGGTGGCCTTCGGCAACGTGGCTCCCGACGGCGGCGCGCCGCTCTACCCGGCGATGCTGGACCTCCACACGGGGACCGTGAATGTGCTCGAACTCTTCGGGCCGGTGGGCAGCAGCGCGTACGGCTTCCAGCGCAACCGCATCGAGCTGGTCGAACCCGGTCCGTTCCTCCGCGTGACCGGCGCCGGTGACTGCCTGAACGTCCGCGAGACCCCCTCAACGAGCGCGAAGGTGCTCGGCTGCTACGCGGATACCGTCCTCCTGCGCGACCTCTCGGACGAGCAGGCCGCGGGGAGCGTCACCTTCCACAAGGTGCAGACGCCTTCCGGTGAAACCGGCTGGGCGAGCAAGGAGTTCCTCGCCCGCTAAGGCCCGTTTCGCCTGCCGGGCGGCCCTTCGCCGAAACAGCGGGGCTTGCCCGGCGGGAATGGGGGAGAACCCTTACGGGTGGCGGGTCGCGCAGGGCCAATTCGGGTGTCAGGATGGAGCGAACAGGTGACAGCGCCATCCTCAAGGTGGCGCTGACGGGGAAGAGGGGGCAAGATCGGCGTTATGGCAGGGAAAGCGCCCCTCCTGCTGGCCATGGTGCTTTTCGCTATCGGCGTGTCTGGCCTCGCGCTCAGTTCCGCCGAGCGGGCGCAATGGGGGCCATTCGAAGGCCCGCCGCCGGCCACCCAACAGGCCCGCGTCATCGACACCGGAACGCCGTTCACCGTCCCCGCACTCGACACACTCTTCGCATCCGCTGCGGAAGCGCTCGTCCAGGAAGAACCGGCGGCCCCCGCAGCCGTGGCCGAACCCGAACCTGAGCCCGAACCGTCGCCGACGCTCACGCCGCTGCGGGTCTTCGGGCTTTCCGGGGACGACGCCGGTGTGAGCGCCGCGGCCGCCGACCCAACGCCTCCTCCGCTCAAGATCGTGAACGTCGCCTCGGACACCGACGAGACGCCGGAAGCGACGGAAACACCGGAGGGCACGCCAACGCCCGAAGCCACCGAAACGGCAACGCCGGGCAGCGAAACTCCCGCCCCGACGGCCGAACCAACGGCTACCGAAACGCCAACCCCGGCCGCGAACTAAGCGCGCCAGCAGGGCGTTCGACCAACCGCGCAGGCAAGCCACCCTCGAAGGCATGGCTATCCCCGGTCTTCGCGCCTACCAGGCGGCCACGCTTCGCAGCCTCCACTACAACCTCGTCGCGGCCCGCGGCCAGACGCTGACCGTGATGTTCCCGCGGCAGGCAGGCAAGAACGAGATTTCGGCGTGGCTGGTGGCCGGGCTATTGCTGGCGAACGCCGCCGAAGGCGGCAGCATCGTGGTCTGCGCGCCAAGCTTCCGGCCCCAGGCGGGCCTCAGTCTCCAGCGCACGCTCGCCCAGCTGCGCCGCTGGGATGACCTCTTCCCAATCTGCCCACGGCGCGAAGGCCAGGCCATCCACTGCGGCCGTGCGCACGCCGTCTTCCTCAGCGCCGCGCCTACCGCGAACGTCGCCGGGCACACAGCCTCGCTCGCCCTCATCGCCGACGAAGCGCAGGACATCGATGCTGACTGGTTCAACCGCCAGTTCCGACCGATGACGGCCTCGACCGGGGCATCGACAGTGATGTTCGGCACGCCGTGGAGCGGCAACTCGCTGCTCGAAGACGCCGTCGAAGCCAACCGCCGGCACGACGCGGGCCTGACCGGGAGCCCGGCGGAAGTCAGCCTCCGCAGCTGGCACCACCAGTTCAGCTGGGCCGAGGTCGCGAGCTACAACCCGCCCTATGGCCGCTACGTCGAACTCGAACGCGAGCGCCTTGGCGCAGACCACCCGATCTTCCGGTCCCAGTACGACCTGGTCGCCGCTGCTACCGAGGTGACGCTTCTTTCACCCGAGGCCCTCCGCGCCATCGGCGGCAGCTTCCCGGCGCTCGAACAACCACTGCCGGGCGAGCGCTACTGCGCCGGGCTCGACTTCGCGGGCGAACGGCTCGGCGGCGACTCGACCGTCCTCACCATCGGCAGGCAAACCGATGGCGGGCTGGAGGTCGTGGCCGTCGAATGCTGGACCGGCACGCCGTTCGAAACGCAGGTTGCGGCGGTGGCGGCGCTCGCCCGCGCATGGCAAATCGAGCGGCTGGTCTGCGATGCCACCGGTCTCGGCGCGGCGCTCACCGCGCAACTCCGTGGCGAACTGGGCAGAATCGTCGAACCGCTCGTCTTCACCCGGGCCGGGAAGTCAGTGCTGGGGTTCGCCTTGCAGGCCGCCGCGGCGACGGGCCGCCTCGCCATTCCCCGGGCCGGGAGCGCCGGGATCGGCCGGCTCTGGCGCGAGCTGCGCCTCTGCCGGGTCGAACGCGCGGGCCATCTCCAGATCAGCTGGGCCGCCCCGCAGGGCGAACACGACGACTGCGTGGCGAGCCTCGCGCTCTGCCTGCGCGCAGCCGAAGGCTTCCGCCCCGAGCGCCGAGCGGTCGGGCGTAGCCGGGCGTCCTAGTTGACAGTTTCCTTTGTCGCGCCGGGGTTCACGATGGTGATGACGCCACCCCAGGCGGCACACTGGAGCGTTGCACCCATGCAGAGTGCCGGCTTCTTGTTGATCTGAGTTCTCGGCGACGGAGGAATCCAGGGGGCCGGGGTCACCGGGATGCACGGGCCGGGCGTTGGCGGCACTTTCGCCATCCCGGCCGGGTTCGACGGCGCGACGCACGTTGGGAACGGCGCGATGTTCACGAACGGGATGTGGTCCATCACCGTTGCGGCGGGCTTCCCTTCGATCAGCACTGGCGGCCCCTGCGGGACCACGATTAACGACCCGGGTCCGGTTCCGAAGGAACACCTGATCTGGGCACCCATGACAACTGGAATCGGCATACGGGCACGGTACTCCGCCCGGCCGGGCCTTTCAAGGGACAGGTTGGAGCTGTTTCGGGGCGCCTCAGCCGTCGGCCTGCGCCTCCCGGTAGGACACGTCACGGATGATGGTCAGCATGCGCACGGGCACGCCGCGCGAATCGAGAATGAACGAACTCTGCGTTTCGGCCGGGAATCTCGTCCCATCGCGGCGCTTCAACGTCGCCGTGTGGATCTCCTGGGCGCCCGTGCGCTGGTAGGGTGTCCGTTTCGCCCGGCTCTCCCCGGCGTACCCGTGCATGAGTTCGAGCAGGCGCGCCAGGTCCGCGGCATCGACGAGGGCGCTTCCGTTGAGCCCGGCCGCCACATCCTCTCCCGTGATCCCGAGGACGATTTCGGCCATCCGGTTCGCGTAGAGAATCTGCAGCGTATCGAGGTCGACTTCGAGCAGCGCGTCCGGCAGGAAGTAGCGGAAGTCGTTGTACTCCCGGCGCAGCGCCTCGTACGCGGGCCGGTAATCACCGCCGGGCTTTGGCTGACTCATATGGAGTTCTTCGGCATGCACACGTTTGTTCCTCACTCGTCACGGCCCGGCCGGTAGGCGAAGTGCGCACGGTCCCTCAAACTATCTGCGCGAATTGTCAGGGAAAACCCCTAACAGTCACTCACCTGTCACTCGCTGTGCAGAATGTTCACAGTCAGCGAAGCCGCGCGAGGACCGGGCGTCGCCCGAACCCCATCGCGCTCGCCCGCACATCGGCCACCGGGCCCGCCGGTTCGAAGCGGGGGAAGCGCGCGAGGAGCGTGCGCAGCGCCGTCGTGGCTTCGAGCCGGGCGAGGTTCGCGCCGAGGCAGAAGTGGAGACCCCAGCCGAAACCGAGGTGCGGGTTCGGGTCCCGCGTAAGGTCGATTTCGCCGGGGTCCGTGAAGACCGCCGGGTCGTGGTTCGCCGAGACGATGGCGAGGAAGATGTTCTGGCCCTCGCGCAGCAGTTGACCGCCCCGTTCGTGGTTCTTCGCCACCTTGCGCGGCATGCTCCGGGCCGGGCCGGCCACCCGCATGAACTCCTCGACGGCGGTGCCGGTCGTCTCCGGGTGGCGCCGCAGCCAGTCCACGAGGTCCGGCCGTTCGAGGAGGATGCTGAAGGCGTTGGTCAACAGCGTGGTTGTCGTTTCGTGCCCGCCGAAGAGGATGAGCGTGCACGCTCCAACGAGTTCCATCTCGCTCAGTTCGCCGATGTCCGAATGGACGATGGCCGAGAGGACGCTGCCCGAAGGGTTCGCCCGTTCGCGTTCGATCAGGCGGCCGAAGAAGCTCACGAACTCGGCAGTCGCGCGGTTGACCGGCGCCTCGTCCACCTTGCCCGGCTCCATCGCGAAGACGAGGCGGCCGATGTCGTCGGACCAGCCCTGGAAGCGTTCACGGTCCCCTTCGTCCGCGCCGAGGATCGCGGCGATGACGAGCGCCGGGACAGGATGGGCGAAGCTTTCGTTCAGGTCGACCACGCCGCCGTCGGCGAAGCGGTCGATGGCGGCATCAACGATGGCCTGGACCCGGGCCTCGAACGCCGCCACTGCGCGCGGCGTGAACGCACCTTTGACCGGGCCGCGCAGGCGGGTATGGGCCGGCGGATCGCGGAAGTTCATCCATGCGCTGAGCATGTCGACCGCGCGGGTGAACACTTCACTGCGGCCGCGGGCGGCGCGGGCGAACACGCCGCTGCGTTCGGCCGAAAGGAGTTCGCCGTCGCGGAAGCCAGCCTCGACTTCGGCGTGGGAGAGGGCGAGCCAGGCGTGCTGGGCATCACTCCACTGCACCAGGCCATCGCCCAGCGCGCGGCCGAAGTACTCCGCCGGGCGGGTGATGGCTTCCCTGCAGGCGAGGTCGACGGTCACGCGCGCAGCCTACACCAGCGGCGCGAGCCTGTTAGGCTGCTCCGTCGGCCTCGGGCGCGCCGGAATCGGCGCCGGGCGCGCGGGACCCCAGTTCCCGGTCGAGGAAGAGCAGGCCGGTCTGGTCATCACCGACCATCCGTAGCCGTTCGAGGATGGTCGAAACCGTCGCTTCCTCTTCGACCTGTTCGTTCACGAACCACTGGAGGAGCGGCAGGCTCGCGAAGTCCTGGGCGTCGAGCGCCTTCTTGTAGAGGCCGTGGATCGCGCGGGTGACGCGCTGCTCGTGGGCGAGGGCGGCCTCGAAGGTGTGGACCACCGTGTCCGGCGTGGCGTGGGGCGCGGCCAGCGTCTGCAGTTCGAGCTTGCCCCCGCGGTCGAGCACGAACTGGATGAACTTCATCGCGTGGAGGTGCTCTTCGGCGGACTGGAGCCGCATCCAGCGGCCCATGCCGGGCAGGCTGCGCAGTTCGAAGTCGGCGCCCATCTGGAGGTAGGCGAAGGAGGACTCGAACTCGAGCTGGATCTGGTCGTTATAGGCTTTCGTCAGTTCTGCGGACAGTTGCATGGAGGACTCCTGGGCCACAAAAGCGTGCACGATCATGGTAGCGGCGGGGACTCGCGCCGTCGCGCGATCCGCCTCAGATCGCGCGCGCTGCCTCGCGCCCCCCGCGGAGTGATGCGCTCTCGCGGTGCAGGTGCGCCAGGATCTCGCGGTACGACGCGAAGAGCCCGGTCGAGTGGTAGCTGACACCCTGCTCCGCGCAGAACGCCTCGACAATCGGCTGCGCCTTGCTCAGGTTGCAACGCGGCATCGTGGGGAAGAGGTGATGCTCGATCTGGTAGTTCAGCCCGCCATACCAGAAGTCTGTCAGCCGCCGGCCGGTCACGTTCCGCGAAGTCAGCACCTGCTCACGGAAGAAGTCCATCCGTCGGCCATCGGCGGTGAGCGGCATTCCCTTGTGGTTCGAAGCGAAGACTGAGCTGTTGTACAGCCCAAACGTCAGCTGGTGGACCACCGCGAACGGGATCGCCCAGGGGAGACCGATGAAGAACAGCAGAAGGGCATAGCCTGCGAGGTGCGCCAGGAACAGTGCCGCCTGGAGCCACGCCCGCTCCGCGTTCGGGCTGAACAGGTGCTGCACACTGATGATGCGCATGTTCAATGCCTGGAATGGCAGCAAGAGGAGGAGCAGGAAGGCCTGGATGGCAATCAGCGGGCGAAGCAAGCGGCTGCGTGACTCGATCTGCTCCGCAGCGAACACGATCATCGGGAACTGGATGTCCGGGTCCTTATCGATGTGGTTCGGGCTTGCGTGGTGCTGGTTGTGCTTATCGTTCCACCAGGAGTGGCTGACGCAGAGGAGAAGGTTGCCGAACACCAGGCGTGCGACCCGGTTCGTCCGGCGCCCGCGATACCCCTGCCGATGGCCGACATCGTGCGCAAGCAGGGCGATCTGGGTGGAGGCGAAGCCCATGAGCACCGCATCCAGCATCAGCAACCACGGGTTTTCCACCACCAGAGCGAGGGCGATCGCGAGCCCCAGCGTTCCGATGGCGATCGCCGTCTTGAGCCAGTAGTACGCCGGGCGTGGCTCCATCAATCCTGCTTCTTTGATCCGGCGCTTGAGGACAACATAGTCCACTGCCGGCGCGGGCCGGGCATTGCCCTCCCGCTGCGCGGTAAATACTGCCAACGTGTCTATCCTCTCCGCCCGAGAGGTTCCCATCTCAAGCAGCCAGCATCCGCCTGGCAGCTTCACCCTACCATGCCCTGCGGAATGCGCAGGTGTGAACGTTCAGGGGCTGCTCCGCCCTCGGAACTCGCCGGGTTGCTACCATGGCAGGCATGCGCGCACGCCCCAACCGATCTACGAGGAGCCTGCCCCGGTGACCCGGCGCGTCATCCTCAGCCTCGGGTCGAAACCGGGGCCGCCCGACCAGTGCTACCTCGGCGCGCTCGGGCTCGACGGTCTCGACCTCGAAGTGGTCTGCGTGCGGCCCGCCGATGACCCGGAGACGGTGCGCGCGCTCGTCCGCGAATCCGCCGGCCTCGTCCTTTCCGGCGGACCCGATGTCCACCCGGCGCGCTACGGCGAAGAGCCAGCGGGAACCGAGATGCGCTACGTCGACGAGACGCGGGACGCACTGGAGTTCGCCGCCCTCGCCGAGGCCGACGCAGCGGGGCTGCCCGTGCTCGCCATCTGCCGGGGCGCGCAGGTGCTTAACGTGCAGCGCGGCGGCAGCCTCATCCAGGACCTCGGCGACGCCCACCGCGACGGCCGCGAGCAGGCGGAGAAGTGGCGGCCGTTCCACACGGTCGATGTGCTCCCCGGAACGCGCACGGCGAAGCTGCTCGGCGCAACCGCGGAGACGAACTCACGCCACCACCAGGCGCTCGACCCGGCACGGCTCGGCACGGGACTGACCCTCAGCGGGCGGTGCACCGACGGCACGGTCGAGGCGGTGGAAGAAAGCGGGCCACGTTTCGTCCTCGGGGTGCAGTGGCACCCGGAGAACATGGCCATCGCCGCCGATGATTCGCCGGAACGGAGGCAGGCGCGGGCGCTCTTCGCCGCCTTTGCGCAGGCGGTCCACCAGCACCGCGCGGATTAGCCTTCGGCTTAGCTCCGTGCGGCGATCTCCCGCTCGAGGTGGAGCGGCGCGGTAATCGCGCGGCGGTCGTAGTCGCCCCATTCCTCCCGCGGGACCATCCACATCACTTCGAACTCGTTGCCGTCGGGGTCGACTGCGTAGAGCGACTTCGTCGCGCCGTGGTCACTCTGGCCGACGAGCGCGCCGAGTTCGGCGAGCGTGGCGCGCGCGGTGGCCAGGTCCTCGAGGGCGGGCACTTCCCAGGCGAGGTGGTAGAGCCCGGTGGCCCCGCGCGGCGCGGAAAGAGCGTTCTCACCGACTTCGAAGAGGCCGAGGTCGTGGTGGTTCGCGCCACCCTCGGCGCGGAGGAAGGCCATCCGGCCACCGCCCTCGCGGCCGATGACTTCGAACCCGAAGACGGCCTGGTAGAACGCGACTGACCGCTCGACGTTGCGGACGAAGAGGACGGCGTGGTTGAGGCGGGAGAGCGTGACAGGCGGCATGAGTCACTCCTTACTTTGCGTAAGGATCATCTGGCTCACGCCGCCGGGCTGTCAACGAGACTGTGGGCCGGTTTGGCGGCCCGCTGGACGAGCTGCCCGGTTGTGGCGGCGCGAACCGCCCTCGGCCGGACTTACCTCGCGCGGGCGGAACGGACGGCGGCTGTTGCCGCGGCCACCCGCGAAGGGACGCCGCTGGTCGCCCCCGGTTCGGGGAGCGCGCTCCTTTGCGGCAGGGGCTTCCGGCATCGGTCCGGGTTCGAACGAAGCGAGGTCTCGCAGGCGTTCGTCACCGGGCTTCATGGGCACGATGGCGAGGTTGATGCCCGCGTCCTTCTGGAAGGCCCGCACTTCGCGCGCTTCATCCGGGGCGACGAGGGTGACGACGAGGCCCTCGCTCCCGGCCCGCGCCGTACGGCCCGAGCGGTGGAGGTAGGTCTTCGCGTCCTCGGGGATGTCGAAGTGCAGCACCGTGTCGACGCCGTCGACGTGGATGCCGCGAGCAGCGACGTTCGTGGCCACCAGCACCGGGGTATCGCCGCTGGCGAAGCGGGCGAGGGTGCGTTCGCGCTTGTTCTGGTTCAGGCCGCCGTGGATGGGGGCCGCCGCCACGCCATAGCGCGAAAGCTGGAGGGCCAGCCGGTCTGCGCCGTGCTTCGTGCGCACGAAGACGATCGAGCGGCGGGCGGCGCTGCACACCTCAGCCGCCACCGGCAGCTTCTCGGCCCGGTCCACGCCGATGAAACGCTGGTCCAGCGTCTCCACCGAGGTGGTCGGCGAAGCGACTTCGTGCGTGACCGGGTCGTGCTGGTAGCGCGCGGACAGTTCGCCGATGGAACCGTCGAGCGTGGCGGAGAAGAGCAGCGTCTGGTGTTCGCCCTCGATACGGTCGAGGATCTGGCGGACCTGGGGCAGGAAGCCCATGTCGGCCATCTGGTCCGCTTCGTCGAGGACCACCATCGAGACGCTGGCGACGGACATCTCCTTCCGTTCGATCAGGTCGTTGAGGCGGCCGGGCGTGGCGATGACGATATCGACGCCGGCGTGGAGGGCGCGCACCTGGTTCACGATCGAGGCGCCGCCGTAGATGGCGGTCAGCCAGAGGCCGCGAGCGGCCGCGAACGGGGTCAGCTCGTCGGCGACCTGGTTCGCGAGTTCCCGCGTGGGGACGAGGATGAGCGCGTGTGGCCGGCGCTTGCGGGCGGTCGTCGTCAGCTGGATAACGGGCAGGCCAAAGGCAAGGGTCTTGCCCGAGCCGGTCTTCGCCTTGCCGCAGACATCGCGCCCGGCGAGCGCGTCGGCGATGGTCATCGCCTGGATCGGGAAGGGCGCGGTCATACCGAGCTCATCGAGGGTCGAAACGATTTCGGGCGCCAGGCCAAGGTCGGCGAAGGCAGGGGTTTCCGGCGCATCGGCAACGGCCGGCACGCTGGTGCGGTTCGAAAGATTCAGAGACAAACGGGTAGGACTACTCCAGGAAGATGTGAGCGCTGGGTGTGGCCTGGTCTCGGGTTGCGCTCACGACGAACAAACACAAGTAGAACGAGTAGGGCACGGGTGCACGGCATAATCGTGCGGGGCTCGTTATCGAGCGTAGCACGGATCGCGAAACTGTGCGCACGCGGATCCCCTACACTCCTGCCGCCATGTCCCCATTCCCTCCCGGCGACCAACTCGTCCTCGAACTCTTCGTCCGCGATTTCGCCCGGTCGCGCGCGTTCTACCTCGCGCTCGGGTTCGAAGTCGAACGCGAGGAGGAAGGGTTCGCCTTCCTCCGCTTTGACCAGTGCGGGCTGATGCTCCAGCACTCCAGCCGGCTCGGCGAACTGCCCCGGCGGCCCGCGGCGAACCTTCGCATCCTCGTCGAAACCATCGCCGAAGTGGACGCGAAGTGGGACCTCGCGCGGTCGCTCGGCGCGCCGGTCTTCGTCCCCATCGGCGACCGCGAGTACGGCCTGCGCGACTTCATCGTCCTCGACCCCGACGGTTTCGGCGTGCGCTTCGCCGCCCCCATCGAGGGATAACCGCAGGCACGGACGCGCGCCCGCGCTGTAGACTCCCCGGCATGCCAATGGACCTGCCCCTTCACGGACATCGCTGGCCCGTCCTCCGCGACGAAATGATGGCCATGCGCGCGAACGACCTCGACTGGAAACATGGCCGCCACGGCGCCTACGTCTGGTACGCCAGTGACGAACTCGAAGACGTACTGCGCGAGGCGTTCGGCATGTTCCTCGTCGAAAACGGCCTCGGCATGCGCGCCTTCCCGAGCATTGCCCGGATGGAGAACGAAGTGCTCTCGATGGTCCGCGGCCTCCTCAGCGGCGACGACGAGACGGCCGGCATCTTCACCAGCGGCGGCACCGAGAGCATCTTCCTCGCCATGTTCGCGCTGCGGGAGTGGGCGAAGAAGGAGAAGCGCGGCGTTTCCCGGCCCCAGGTCATCGCGCCACATTCCGCCCACCCAGCACTGAACAAGGCGGCCTTCATGCTCGGCCTCGATGTGAAGCGCGTGCCCGTCGGCGCGGACTTCCGGGCCGACCCCGCAGCCCTCGAAGCGGCCATCGGCCCCAACACGGTGGGCGTCTACGCCTCCGCGCCGAGCTACTCCCTCGGCATGGTCGACCCCATCCCGGCGCTCGGGGCGATGGCGGCGAAGCACGGCCTCTGGCTCCATGTCGATGCCTGCGTGGGCGGCATCCTCGCGCCGTTCGTGCGCGAGTGCGGCTACGAAGTCCCCCCGTTCGATTTCTCGGTCCCCGGCGTCACGTCCATCTCGGCGGACCTGCACAAGTCCGGGTTCGCCGCCAAGCCGGCCTCGACGGTGAGCTTCCGCACGCGCGCCCACCGCGATTTCGCGCGCTACGTCTTCGATGACTGGCCGAGCGGGACGTACGCATCGCTCACGTTCACGGGCACGCGCCCGGGCGGGGCGGTCGCGGCCTCGTGGGCTGCCCTGAACTTCCTCGGCCGCGAGGGTTACCGCGAGATCGCTGCGGCAAGCATGCGCGCGAAGGAGCGCACCATCGCCGGGCTGACCGCCATCGAGGGCGTCCATATCCATGGCGCGCCGCCGCTCTACGCCTTCTCGTGGGCCGCGCCGGGAGTCGACATGGGCGCGGTTGCCGGGGCGATGGCCCGCCGCGGCTGGCTCTGCGGCCAGACCACGAGCCCGGCGGGCATCCACGTCATGGCGACGCCGGTGCACGAGAGTTCGGCGGACGCCTACGCTGCCGCTGCCGCCGAGTGCATCGCCGAAGCCGGCGCGGGCGGCGCAGCCTCGCAGCAGGCCCAGTACTCCTGATTCAGCCTGCCCGAGTTTTATCTTGACTTCCTCGAATTCCTCTCGCTAGCATCCGCGCGCCGCACGAAGGAGGGCACGCATGAACAATCTGCTCAAGGAATTCCGGAACTTTCTGCTCCAGGGGGACATCATCGCCCTGGCGATTGCCTTCATCATGGCAGCAGCGTTCAAACCCGTTGTGGATACGTTCACGAACGGCATCGTCCTCAACTTCATCGCGGCCATCGTGGGCAAGCCAAACTTCGATGACATCGGCCTCGACGTCGGTGACAGCCGGCTGCTCATCGGCACCTTCCTGACTGCTGTCGTGAACCTGATCCTCGTTGGCGGGGCGGTCTTCTTCTTCATCGTGAAGCCGGTGGAAGCGATCCGCGCCCGCCAGAAGAGCGGCGCCGAACCGGCCCCGGCCGACCCGGAGGACGTCGCCCTCCTGCGCGAAATCCGCGACCTCCTGAAGAACCGCTAACCGGCATGCAGGGCGGCGGTCACGGTAGACTGCCCGGATGACCGCCGATTCCAACCTCGTCCTCGAGGAGCGCCGCGGCAACGCCGTGCTCCTCACCCTCAACCGGCCCGAGCGCCACCACGCCCTCAACCAGGCCCTGAGCGACGCCCTCGCAGGCGCGATCACGCGGGCCTCGAACGACGACAGCGTGGCCTGCCTGGTCATCACCGGCAGCGGCGAAAAGGCGTTCTGCGCCGGGGCCGATATGGTTGAAATGAGCGGCGCCGGCGGCGAGGGTTCGACGGCTTCGGGCGCGTCCCGCCTGTATGCGGCGATCGACAGCGCGCCGATGCCCGTGATCGCCGCCATCAACGGCTACTGCTTCGGCGGCGGCGCGCGCCTCGCCATCGGCTGCGACATTCGCCTCGCCGCCGAACAGGCGTCCTTCCGGCTCCCCGGCTCCGAATACGGCCTCGTGGTGGCCGCGGCCACGTTGCCCCGGCTGGTCGGCGCCGAACGCGCCAAGGACCTGATCTTCACGGCCCGCCGCTTCACCGCCGCCGAGGCCTTCTCCTACGGGCTGCTTTCCGCGGTTTACCCGCAGGCCGAACTGCTGCCGGCGGCATGGGCGATGGCCGAAACCATCGCGAGCCATTCGCCCGGGGCTGTCCGCGCGGCCAAACAGGTCATCGATGCCGCCACGCTTTCGGACGAAGCGCGGCAGCTCGAGGACGAGGCAAACCGCCGCCTCCGCGGCAGCGACGAACAGGTCGCACGCTTCCGCGATGCCACCCGCCGGGTCACCGGCCGCTGACGGTTGCCGGCAGGCCGCGCGTTCGAATCCTTCCCCGTTCCCGCGTTCTCCTATCTACTAACGGCATGCGCTATCGCCGCATCGTCGCCAAGTTCGGCACCAGCCTGCTGACCGCCGGCAGCAACCGGTTGGACCTCGAAGCCATGGCCCAACTCGTGGGCCAGGTGGTGCGCCTTCGGGCGGCCGGCCACGAAATCGTGGTGGTTTCGAGCGGGGCACAGGCGGCGGGCCGCCATCGCCTGCGCGGGCGCATCCCGGCAGGCCGTTCGCCCAGCCGCCAGGCCATCGCCTCCGTCGGCCAGAGCCACCTCATGCAGAGCTGGGACGAACTCTTCGACTGGCACGACACCGTGGTCGCCCAGGTGCTTCTCACCCGCCGCGACCTCGCCGACCGCCTCGGCTACCTGAACGCCCGCAACACCCTGCGCGACCTCATCGAAGCCGGGGCCGTGCCGATCGTGAACGAAAACGACGCGGTCGCCCTCGACCAGGTGCTGGCCACCCGCATCGGCGAAAACGACAGCCTCTCGGCCTACGTCGCTAACCTCATCGACGCCGACCTGCTCGTCATGCTCACCGACGTCGCCGGGTTGTTCGACAGCGACCCGCGCCAGAACCCGGAAGCCCGCCTGCTGGAACGAGTCGAGCGCATCGACGCGACGATCGAGTCCCTCGGCGGCGGCGCGCACACCGGCACCGGCGGCATGGCCACCAAGCTGCGCGCGGCCCAGGTCGCCACCCAGGCCGGCGTCGACGTTGTCATCGCGAACGGCCGCGAACCGGACGCGCTCATCGCGGCGGCGAACGGCGAACAGCGCGGCACCTCGTTCCCGGCGCCGGGCGACCGCATCGAAAGCCGCAAACGCTGGATCCTCGCCCACATCTCGCGCGAGGGACACATCGTCGTCGATGCCGGTGCTGCTTCGGCGCTTCGCGGCCACGGCCGCAGCCTCCTTCCCGCCGGCATCGCGGCTGTCACCGGGACGTTCGAACGCGGTGACGCCGTCGAAATCCGGGACCCGGCCGGCAACCGCGTCGCGGTCGGCACGACGAACTACGCGAGCGGCGAACTGGCGCGCATTCGCGGCCTGCACAGCGACCGCATCGCCGAAACCCTGGGCTATGACTTCGGGGACGAAGCCATCCACCGCGACAACCTCGTGATCTATTAGGAAGGCGGATCGTCCGGGTCCCGCGGGGCGCGCCAGGCGATGAGGAGCATGCCCACGCAGAGCACGGCGCTCAGCCCGATGCCAGCGCTTGCCCCGGATGAGACGAGGATGCGGCCCTGCAGCCAGGGGAAGATGAACCCGCCCGAGTTGCCAATCGTGACGAGCGCGGCGGGGACGTTCGCTGCCCGCTTCCCGGCCGCAACGGCCATCGCCGCCGGCCAGATGGGACCGAAGGCAAGCCCGGTGGCGAATGCCGCGGCAGCAGCGAGCGCGAGCGACTCGTTCGCGGCGGCGATGGCGGCGCTGGTCATCGTGGCGAGGGCGATGCTGCCGAGGAGCACCTGCCGCGCGCCCGCGCCACGCTGGAACAGCCACCCCGAGATAAGCCTGCCGACCATCAGGGCGCCCCAGTAGCCCGCGGTGATAAGCCCGCCGCTGAACGTGCCCGCGTCGAACTCGCGGCTGGCGTAGCTGGCCACCCAGGAGCCGAGCCCGAATTCGGCGCCGACGTAGAGGAAGAGCACGAGCCCGAGGGCCAGGGCCCCGCGCGTCAGCCGGGGCGAGGAATGCCGCGGCGCCGCCGGGTGCGCTTCGACCGTCGGGCTGAACAGCGTGAACGCGGCCGCCAGCAGCGTGATGCCAGCCACCCCCAGGTAAACGAGCGGGCGCGCCCCGGCATCGGCGGCAAGGACGCTCCCGGCCCAGAGCGGACCGGCCAGCGCACCCACCGCAAAGCAGACGTTGAGGCGGTTGATGCTGCGCGTAACGTCGTCGGTCACGCGGGTGACGATGGTGTGCGAACCCGCATCCATCAGCCCGCCGCCCGCGCCAGACAGGGCCACACAGGGGAGCAGCACCCCCCAGGAAGGCGCGAAGGCGACACCCGCCGAACCGGCAGCCATCAGCAGCGTCCCGGCGAGCATGAAGCGGCGCGGCTCGTAGGCGTGGAACCATGCCGCGAACGCCGCCGAGGCCACGATGGCCCCGAGGGAGAGCATGGTGAGGATGACCCCGGCGTGGTCAAGCGAGACGTCGAAATCGGCGGCGAAGCTCTCCATCGCCGGGCCGTAGGACGTCGACGAGACGCCGATCATGGCCAGCGCGAGGCAGGCGGCGACTTCGAGGCGGGTCAATCGGCGATGCGCCGCGCGATGCGGCCGTCCCAGCGCATCCAGGCGATGCGGCCATCCTCGCCGCGCAGGAACTCGGCCCGCTCACCCTTCCGCGGCCCGCTCAGCACGGCCGTTGCATCCGTGCCCGTGAAGACGAGCGCGGCTGGCGGCAGCGGGATCGGCCGGTGGCGGCGCTCGGCGAACCCGCGCTCCGGCGTGGTGTCGGCGACCATGAGCGCACCGTCGCGGGCGCGCACCTCGAGCCGGGCGAGGACGGACTGGTAGACGCCTTCGTACTCGGCGGGTTCGGGCTGCGCGGCGAGCGGCGCCGGTTCGGGCTTGCCGAAGCCCAGGAAGTGCTCCTGGCAGCGGTCGGCGATGGTCTGGCGCGCTTCGCGGCCGGTGTCCGAGTTCGTCAACACGGTGACCGCCAACCCCTTCGAGGGCACAAGTTCGAACGAGGAAAGCTGGCCGTTGGTGGCCCCGCCGTGCTTCACCAGCGGCGCCCCATCGCCGGCCCAGTCGAGCATCCAGGAGATGCCGATCGATTCGCACATGCTGCCCGCCGGGCGCTGGACCTGCTGCATCGCAACCACCGTCGCACGGCTGAGGACACCGCTTTCGCGCGCCTGGCCAAGGTGCAGTGCAGCGTAACGCAGCTGGTCGACCACATTCGAAATCACGCCGCCACCGGGGGCGATGCTGCGTGGCGTGTGCCACGGCCGGGCCACCTTCGGCCCGTCCTCGGTGACGATGTGGCCAGCCGCCACCCGGTGCGTCAGCGCCTCCTCCGGGAAGTAGAACGAGCGGTCCATGCCCAGCGGTTCGAAGACGGTTTCGCGCACCACCTGCTCGAACGGCCGCCCATGGACCGTCGCCACGATGTGGCCGAGCACGTAGAAGCCCGCATTGCTGTAGGAGAAGGTGGTCCCGGCCGGGACGAGCTGGGGCGAATTCGCCATCTTCGCCACGATGGTTCCGAGGGCGTCATCGCCGCGGCCGGTGTCCTTGAAGTAGTCGCCGACGTAGCCGCCGTGGTGCGTCACAAGGTCGCGGACCGTAAGCCGGGCTGCGTCTTCCTCAGACTGGAGGGCGAACCCCGGGAGGTACGTGCGCACCGTGGCGTCGAGGTCGACCCGCCCGGCTTCGACCAGCGCCATGAGCGCCGTGGCCGTGAACGTCTTCGAGGTCGAACCCACCTGGAAGAGCGTCTCCGGGGTCACCGGGAGCGGGTGTTCGACGTTCGTGACGCCCACGCCGGCGGCGTAGATGACGCCGTCGTGGAGGACTGCCGCAGCCGCGCCGGGAACCTGCAGGCGGGCGATTTCGGCTTCGGCGTAGCGGACCAGCGGTTCGGGGAGAGGGCGAATGTCCATCGCCGCCGGAGTATAGAGGACGGCCCGCAAACATGGCCGCCAGCGCGCCCGGAATTGGGCGTAGTATTGCCGCCACACTCTGCCCCGGTACGGTCCCCATGTCTGACCAGGATGTCCTCTACGAGAAGCGCAGCGACGGTGTCGCGCTCATCACCCTCAACCGGCCCGATAGCCTGAACGCGATGGGCGGCCACCTCCTGCCGATGCTGGCGGACGCCCTCCAGGACGCCGAACGCGACCGCGCGGTTCGCGCCATCGTCCTCACCGGGGCTGGCCGCGGGTTCTGCGCCGGCGGCGACGTCCGCGGGATGCAGTCCCGCAACGACAGCCAGTCAGCCGCGGCCGCCAACCCGGAGGCGAACCCGGTAACTCGCGCCATGTCCACCCTCGAGCGCACGACGGCCGAGCTTCGCGCCGTCCACGACATCACCTCGCTGCGCCTCCACACGACGCCGAAGCCCACCATTGCGCTCGTCAACGGCGTGGCCGTGGGCGCCGGGTTCAGCCTCGCGCTGGCCTGCGATATCCGCGTCTGCAGCGACCGGGCCCGCTTCGGCACCGCCTTCCGCAACGTCGGCCTGAGCGGCGACTTCGGCGGCTCGTACTTCCTCCCGCGCATCGTCGGTGCGGGCAAAGCGCGCGAGCTCTACCTGACGGCCGAGATCATCGACGCCCAGAAGGCGCTCGCGCTCGGCATCGCGAACCTCGTCGTCCCCCACGACGACCTGATGACCGAGGGGATGGCGTTCTGCGCGAAGATCGCCGCCGGGCCGACGGCCACCTACGGCCGGATGAAGGCGAACCTCAACCTCAGCGAGACCGGGACCCTCCAGGAAGTGCTCGACCAGGAGGCCCTCAATATGCGCATCAGCGGCATGAGCACCGACAGCCGCGAGGCCGTCCGCGCCTTCGTGGAAAAGCGCGAGCCGCGCTTCATCGGCGAGTAGCAGTCGCCCAACTTCGAACAAGAAAGGAGAGCAACACCATGGGACAGCTTGATGGAAAGGTGGCGATCGTCACCGGCGGTGCGCGCGGGATTGGTGCGGGCATCGCGAAGGTCATGGCCGAACAGGGCGCGAAGGTCGCCATCCTCGACCTCGACGGCGAAACGGCCGCCCAGACTGCGGCGTCGCTGGCCGTCCCGGGCATGGGCCTCGCCTGCGACGTCATCGTCGATGGCGCGTTGCAGGCGGCGGTGAAGCAAGTCACCGACGCGTTCGGCGGCCTCGACATCATGGTTAACAACGCCGGCGCCGGCCGCGGCCCGCTGGACCCGGCGATTACGCCATCGACCCGCGCGGCGAACGTCGAAGGCATGTCGGCCGAAATGTGGGACGAGCAGCTGGCCCAGAACCTGCGCAGCACGTTCCTCGGGACGAGTGTGGCGGTCCCTTACCTCAAGGCTCGCGGCGGCGGGTCGATCGTGAACATCGCCAGCATCGCCGGGATAACCGCTTCGCCAACGCTCCCTGCCTACGCCGCGGCCAAGGCGGGCGTCATCTCGCTCTCGCGCACCTCCGCGCTCGAATACGCGCCGGCCAACATCCGCGTGAACGCCATCATGCCGGGCTTCCTCTGGACGCGCGCATGGGAGGGTCTGGCCACGGGGATGAAGATGCGCGTCCCCCAGTACGCCGACCGCGACCCGCGCGACATCTTCCTCGAGGTGGTGAAGAACGGCGTTCCCCTGCGCCGCGAACAGACGCCGGAGGACATCGGCCACCTGGCCGCGTTCCTCAGCAGCCCGGCGGCGTGGAACATCACCGGCCAGGCCATCGCGGTGGACGGCGGCATCACACTGAAGTGACGATTGGGGATTTTGGATTTCGGATTGCGGATTGTGGATTGAGTGGGCTGGCGCGGGTTTCGCCGGGCAGGGCCTGTTCCACGAGGAGCCTCAGCCCGGCGAGCCGTCCCACCAGGCGAGAACCCGCAGCGCGCGAAGGGTGTTCCAACGGCTTGGCTGACCATCCCCGGGCTCGAGCGCGAATGGGACCGCCCCGGGATGCGTGTTCTCCAGCAGCCAGGTTCCATCCGCCTGGCGTCTGCCCCGGACGAGTTCGATTGCTTCCTCCAGCCGAGGATCCCGCCGGTTGGCATCGCGGAAGTAATCCAGCCCGCGGAGCACGTCATAGTGCCACCGAACCGGGAAGGAGAAGCGCAGCCACGCGGGCTCGGCAACTTCACCGGTACTCTTGCGGCGAAAGAGGTGCCGCTCGAGGAGGTAGGCTTCGCCGCGCTCCCGGGCGGCTGTAGTCGATTCCGTTGGCCCCTCCACCCGCTCGAACTGGAGCAGCCCTTCGAGGACGTTGATGGTGGTGTGAAACGAAGAGCGCACTGACCCGTTCTCGGCCTCGCAGTTCCAGCCGCCGTCCTCCAGCTGTTCGCCAAGGAGCCGTTCGAGGATCGGACGGCCGTCTTCGCCGAAGTATGCGGCCATCGCCATCACCCGCGCGTTGATGCACGGCTCCACTTCGCCATCGAAGAAGGGTTGGCCAGCGTGCTCCCAGCGGCAGCCAGCCTTCACCGCCGCGATGGCGCGCTGCACCACGGGAGCGGCCGGGTTCACCCCGAACTTCCAGAGCAGTTCGAGCACCGGCAGGGTAGACGTCCATGGCTGGCCGAATCTCAGGTCAGCCCAGTTGAAACCCCCGGGAAAGCACGCTCCACCGGCCCACTGGCCATCGTCGCCCTGCATCGCCAGCAGGCGTGCTCCCCAGCCCTCGGTCGCGACGCGATCCCGCTCGGCGGCAACCTCCGCGGGGCCAGCACCGGCGAGGTCGCGCAGAACCTGCCAGCGTATGGCCGGGTCCGAATCGAGCAGCCACGAGACGACATCCACGCGAACAGGGTAGGTGATTTGGATTGTGGATTGTGGATTTCGGATTGTGGATTGAGTGGGCGGGCGCGGGTTAGCCGGGCAGGCGGTCGATCTCGAACGCGTCTGCAGCTGC
>JBDHWA010000003.1:0-19639 GCA_039809945.1 Dehalococcoidia bacterium
TCGGCCGTGGAGTACTTCGGCGAAGGTCTCCTTGCGGCAATGCGCGAGCGGATGCTGCGCGAGAAAAAGTGGGACGTCTACCCGCTCTCCGAGTCCAGCTTCGAGTTCCGCAAGCGCACCGTGAACGCCGTCGAAGCGATCATCGCCGAGAACGAGGGGAAGCGCGTGGTCATCGCCTGCCACGGCGGTGTCATCAATTCCTACGTCGCTCACATCATCGGCGTCGACTACGACATGTTCTTCCGGCCGGCTCACTGCTCGGTGCATATCGTGTTCGCGGGGCAGGGCGTGCGCGCCCTCCAGTCCCTCAACGACGTCCACCACCTCCGCACTGGCGAATGGAACCTGGTCAGCCACTGAGGGAGAGGCGTCTCAATCGGCGAGTTCGAGGTTGAACTGCTCGACAAGCGTGTCCAGCCCGAGCGAGAGCGGTGGTCGCAGCGCCGTCCCCGCGAACGCGTCGGCGAAGGCCCGCGCAACCGGGCTGCTGCGGCTGTAGTGCCGCCCGCCGGAGAGCGCGAACAGTTCGGCGCAGAGTTTCGTTGCTTCCTGCGTGACGTACGTCTTCGTGCGCATCACGCGGTTGGCGTAGGCCGGCCCCGCCGCCGGGCGGAACTGTCCGGCGGTCTCATGCAGGTATGCCCGCAACGCCTCGTAGCGCATCTGCGCTTCGGCCAGCCGCAGGCGAACGGCCGGTGACGACGGCGCAGGCTTCCCCAGGGCGTCGAGGATGGTCTTCGCGCAGCCCAGCGGGATGGCCGCGAACAGGCAGAAGAAGTACTGCAGCGGCCCAGTGCGGGCGATGAAGTCCGGGAACCCCACGATGCCGGACGCTGGGGCGCCGTCGTAGACCACGGACTGGCTCTCCGAGGAGCGCATGCCGAACCCGTTCCAGTCGTCCAGCACGGTGACGCCGGGCTGGTCGACATCGACGAGGAAGAACTCCACGACGCCGGTGCCCGGCAGTTCACCGGGGTCCGCCTTCGCGGTGGAGAAGAACACCGAAGCGTTGCTGCCGGAGGAAGCGAGGATCTTCTCGCCGGTCAGCCGGAAGACGCCGGCGGAGTCCTTCGCGGCCACCGTCTTTGTCGCCGCGAGCGAACCGCCGGCGCCTTTCTCCGAGTTGCAGGCGGCGTAGATGCGGCCCGCGGCGAAGTCCTTCGCGACCAGCTCCTTCTGGGCGAGCCACCGCCGCTGCCACTCCGCATCCGGGGCGGCGATGTCCAACGCGACCATCCCCGCGAAGCCGAGCGGCATCGAGAGCATGAGCGCCAGGGATGGCGATGCGGTCGCCAGCAGTTCGATCGCTTCGGTCGCGTCCCGGCATGAAGCGCCGGTCCCTCCCATGGCCGGCGGGAACGGCATGGCCGGCATGTTCGCCGCGTAGAGGTCGCTAACGCTCAGCGCCGGGTAGGCTTCGGGATCGGCGGCCTCGCGGGCGGCGATGGCGGGGAGCAGGTCGAGGAGTGCGGCAGTCACGGGAAACCCTCGGCGCTGCAGGGATGCGGCACGGCCAGCAGCGCCATGCGCCAGTATCGCAATCGCCCGCAAGCCCCTTCGCCGCGGACTAGAATGACGGGGCCGGGAACCCGGCCGGGAGTTGGCCATGGCAACGCGCGAACAGGTGGACGAACTGCTCTCCAAGATGGCGGCCCAGCGGGCGGAGCTGTTTGCCGCCGCAGAGTCGCTCTCGCCGGAGGACCTGCTGCGGGTGCCCAAGGACGCCGAGGGCGAGGAGCAGTGGACCGCCCTCGAACAGCTCGCCCACCTCGGCGAGATGGAACGCAGCTACGACGCCTGGGTGCGTCTCGCCCTCCGCGAGGACAACCCGGACATCACCCGCGCGAAGCCGGACCCCGTTGGCATCCCCATCGAGGAAGCGAACAACCACCCGCTGGAAGCGCTCGTCCACCAGCTGCGGATGGAGCGCGCCTACACCATCGGCCTGATCGACGGCATCCACCTGGACGACTTCGAACGCACCGCCGTCAGCCCGATGTTCGGCCAGCTGACCGTGATGCAGTGGTTGCGTTCGTTCTACCGGCACGACCGCCAGCACACCGCGCAGATCCTTGGGCGGAAGAGCGACTACAAGCCGAACTTCATCGCGCCGGAGCCGAACCAGCGCCAGATGCGCATCGACCTTGTGGCGCGGCGCCAGCAGGGCCGATAACCACGGAGGGCCGTCCAAAAGTTGGGCTTTCCCCTTGTCCGGGCTACTCTCTATAGTTACGAGCCGTCCTCATGTTAATTGACCTTCACAGCCACACCTGGCCACGTTCCCACGACAGCGTCCTCAACCCCGATGATCTGGTCGTCCGCGCGAAAGCGTCGGGCCTCGATGCCATCGTCTTCACCGAACACGACACCGTCTGGGACTACAAGTCGATCGAGGAGCTGCGCGCGAAGCACAACTTCCTCGTGCTCGCCGGTGTGGAGATCAGTACCGACGACGGCCACATTCTCGCCTTCGGCATCGACAAGTACGTCTTCGGGATGCACCGCTCGCGCGAACTGGCCAGCTACGTGGAGAAGGCGAACGGGGCGATGGTCGCGGCGCACCCCTACCGGCGGCAGATGCCCTGGTTCAGCCGCAACGAAGAGGAGTACAAGGCCGCGCTCGAAAAGGCCTCGCGCAACCCGGCCTACCAGTACGTGCAGGGCCTCGAAGAGATTAACGGCCGCGGCAGCGACAAGGAGAACGAGTTCTCCCGGCGGCTGTGCGAACTGATGGACCTGCGCGGCACCGGCGGCACCGACTCCCACGCCATCAGCGACGTCGGCAAGTGCGCCACCTACTTCGAAAAGACCATCAACGATGAGCGCGAACTGATCGAGGAAATCAAGGCTGGCCGTTTCTATGCCGTGGACCTGCGTTCGGGCACGCCGGTGGCCACGCGAGCGGCCTCGCAAGCCTAGATGTCATTGCCCCAATCCGGCCGAATCGCTTCGCTTCACAGGCGTGAATGCCGATAGTACGATGAAGCAGGCGGAGCGGCCCAGCAAGCACCCGACGGGAAGAGGAGCCCCTTTACAATGACGTACGTCATCACCACCCCATGCATCGACGTCCAGGACCAGGCTTGCGTTGAAGTGTGCCCGGTTGACTGCATTCACTTCGACGAAGGCAAGGACCGGATGCTCTTCATCAACCCTGATGAGTGCATCGACTGTGGCGCCTGCGAGCCGGCCTGCCCGGTGAGCGCCATCTTCGCCGAAGACGATGTGCCCGCCAGCGAGGCCGAGTACAAGGAGATCAACCTCCAGTGGTACAGCGATAAGGAAGCCGCGCGCGAACGGGTCAACGCCCTCAAACCAGCCTGACGTTCAGTCCCATGACTGGACACGAGAGCCGCCGCGAGGCGGCTTTCGTTTGGCCGTGGCCGCAGGCGCTGCCTTGACCGTGCCACGCTTGCAGATAGATTAGATTCGTTGCGCTACGTATTGAGCGTGGCGTGGAGGCACTTTTCGCATGTCAGAACGAGTAACCATTAAGGCCGCCCCGCGGGTCATCCTCGGCAAGAAGGTGGCGCAGTTGCGCCGCCAGGGCCGCCTTCCCGCGAACGTCTATGGTCGCGGCATCGCCTCCCAGGCAGTTGATATCGACGCGCGCGAATTCGGCCGCACCATCAAGCAGGCCGGCCTGCGCGCCATGATCCAGCTCGACGTCGAGGGCGAGAAGGCCCCGCGCTACGTGATCCTTCGCGGCATCGAACGGAAGGGCGGCACCGGCGACCCGATCCACATCGACTTCTTCCAGGTCGACCCGGAGCAGCCGATTACGGCTAACGTGCCGCTCCGCCTGACCGGCGACGCGCCCGCCGTCCGCGACCTCGCAGGCACGCTCCTTACGAGCATCGATGTCGTCTCCGTGCGCTGCAAGCCGCTGGACATCCCGGACACCATTGCCGTCGACCTCGGCCTCCTGGTCAGCTTCGACGTCTCGCTGAAGGTTGGCGACATCAAGCCGCCGGCCGGCGTGGAGATCCTCAACGACCCGTCCATTGTTGTTGCGACGGTGAACCCGCCGCGCATTCGCAGGTAGGCAATTTGTGACCGCGTCTTCCTATCCAGCCGATCCGACGGAGGCTGGTCTGCGCCTCTTCCTGGGCTGGTTCGGCCCCCACTACGCCCGCAGCGCCACGGTGGAGCAGGCGAACACCGACGGCACACGGCTGACGGCGGACGTGTCCGTCGGCCGGAAGTGGAAGATGTCGGTCACGGTGGTCAACACCCTCGCCGCCGATGCGAACCTGGAGTGGGAGGCCGCCCGCGCCGCGCTCGAAAAGCGGCTCGATACCGATGGCCTCTCGCTTGCGGTGTGGGCGCCCCGCGGCGCAGTCATCCCGTCCTCGGAGCCGGGGCTGAGCCAGTTCGTCCTCGCCGTGAGCGAAGCGAAGACGCTCGAAGATGGCCGCCTCGAAGTGCGCCGCCCGGTTTCGCTCTACCTCCGCCGCTCCGATACCACGGGTTCCGTAGTCACGGTCATGGGCGGCCTCGCCGCTCACTGGGCGCAGTTCACGAACCGCGTCCCCGGCAGCTTCCTCCTGAACTCCGCCGAACTGCTGCGCATGCCGGCTTCGACCGAGGAGCGCGAAGACATGACCGAGCGGATCGTCCTCGCTTCGGCCCAGCCGGACGCGGACGACACGCAGGTCATCCCTGCGATCGATGCCTGGACGGCGAACAACCTCGGCTCTGGCCAGAGCTGCGTGCTCGGCACCCCGGCGCCCGAGAACGAGGAATGGAGCGCCTCGATGCGCCGCAATCTTCGCCGCCTGTTGAAGGACGCCGAAGGCTCGATGCGAAGCGATGTGGACGCGAGGGCGCTCGTCGTCATCGGCGCTTCGACCTATGCCGAGGAAGAGAAGCTCTCGCTCGCTCTCCGCGGCATGGACCCGATGCTCTACGCGGGCTACGACATCCTCGCCATCGCCACCGACGGCAGGGTGAAGACGGTGCTCCAGCCCCAGCGCCAGACCCTCCCCTGGGATGCGCCGCTGGGCTGACGGTCGCGCCGCGCCGCCAGACTGTGGACAATACTCCGACTCTTTGCAGCCGGAGTTGAAGCATGGCAATCACACGCGTTGGCTTTGTTGGCCTTGGCATCATGGGTGCGCCGATGGCGGCGAACCTCCTCAGGGCGGGGTTCATTGTCACTGTCTGGAACCGCTCCCCCAGCCGGACGCAGCCGCTTATCGAAGCAGGCGCGGTCGGCGCCGACAGCCCGGCTGACGTCGCCGCTGCTTCCGAAGTGACCATCAGTTGCGTCACGAACTCGGGCGATGTCGAGGAAGTGGCGCTCGGCCCCGGCGGCATTATCGAAGGCGCAGCCCCCGGCTCGGTCTACATCGACTGCTCCACCATCTCCCCCGAAACCGCGCGCAAGGTGGCCGCTGCCCTCGAGGCAAAGGGCGTGGCGATGCTCGACGCCCCGGTCTCCGGTGGTGACGTCGGAGCGCAGGCGGGCACCCTCGCCATCATGGCCGGCGGCGATGCCGCGACGTTCGAACGCTGCCTGCCGGTCCTCCAGGCGATGGGGAAGACCATCGTCCACGTTGGGCCGAACGGCGCGGGCCAGGTGGTCAAGCTCTGCAACCAGGTGGCGGGCGGCCTGAACCTCCTCGCCGCGGCCGAAGCGGTCGGCCTCGCCCGCCGCGCCGGCGTCGACCCCGAGAAGATGCTCGAAGTGGTCTCAGCCGGCGCCGCCGGGTCGTGGATGCTTTCGAACCTCGCCCCCCGGGCTGTGCGCGGTGACTACGCGCCGGGGTTCATGGTCGACCTCATGCAGAAGGACCTCCGCCTCGTGCTCGACGCCGCGCACGAGACGCACACGCCGCTCCCCGGCACGGCCCTCGTCTCCCAGCTGTTCCAGAGCATCCAGGCCGATGGCCGCGGCCGCGACGGCACCCAGTCGCTCATCGACGCGATCGCGAAGCTCGGCGGCCGGTAGCGCATTGAGCCGAACAGCGGGGCGTGATACCTTCATCGTTCGTGCCGGGAGCCCGGTCCTCCTTCGGGAAGGACAAACCCATCGCCCGGCCTGAGGTCCAATGAGGGAATATGAACTGACGGTGGTCTATGACCTTGCCGTCGCCGAAGCGGGCGGCCCCGACGCCGGCCCGGAGCGCGTGAAGAGCCTCGTCGAAGGCCGCGGCGGCAAGCTGCTGAAGGTTGACCACTGGGGCCGCCGGCGGATGGCGTACCCCATCGGCCGTGCACTCGACGGCGACTACGTCGTTACCCGGGTCGAACTCGAACCCGCTGCTGTCGCCCCGCTCGAAGCTGCCCTGAAGATTGACGAGAAGGTGTACCGTCACCTCGTCGTCCGCGCCGACGAACTGCCGGCGCCGCCCCCGCCGCGTGAACCGCGCGCCCCGCGCGAACCCGCTGGTGAAGCGGCTGCTGCAGCCCCGGCTGCGCCTGTCGCGGAAGCCCCTGCAGCCCCCGCGGCTGAAGCGCCCGTCGCCGAAGCCCCGTCCGCGGAAGCTGAGGCCCCCGCGCCAGAGGCAGCGGCCGAAACCCCCAGCGAAGAATAAGGAAGTCCCGTCATGGCCAGCCTGAACAAAGTCATGCTCATCGGTAACGCCGGCAAGGATGCCGAACTCCGGTACATGGCGTCCGGCAATCCCCAGTGCCGGTTCTCACTGGCCGTAAACTTCAGCCGCCGCAACCAGGCCACGAACGAGTGGGAAGAGCAGACGGAGTGGTTCAACATCATCGTCTGGGGCGACATGGCGGAGCGGGTCTCCCAGAACGTCACGAAGGGCAAGTCCGTCTACGTCGAAGGCCGCCTGCAGACTCGTTCCTGGGATGATGACCAGGGTCAGAAGCGGACCATGACCGAGGTCGTTGCCCAGAACGTGCTGTTGCTCGGGAGCCGCGAGAGCCGTGATAGCGGTGACGGCGGCAGCCGCGGCGGCGGAGACGATTGGGGCAACGGCGCTCCGTCTCGTCCCCAGCGGCAGTCCGGTGGCTACAGCCGCGGTGGCGACATGGAGCCCGACGACCTGCCTTTCGAGTAACACCAACCACCGGCGGGCACGTCCCGCCGCCATCTCCCCGGTCCTTCCCCGGCGAAGGACAAACCCATCGGAGGATTGAGACACCATGACATCAGAAGAACGAACCGAACGGCCCGAACGCAGCGAAGGGGGCGAGCGCCCCGCACGCCCGCAGCGCCCGCGTTACGGCGGCCGCCGCAAGGTCTGCCGCTTCTGCGTCGACCACATGGACGGCGCGGACTACAAGGACATCAGCCGCCTGCGCATGTACATCAGTGACCGCGGCAAGATCGAACCGCGCCGTAAGACGGGCACCTGCCTGAAGCACCAGCGGCTGGTTTGCACCGCGATCAAGCGGGCGCGCCACCTCGCGCTCCTTCCGTACACCCTCTCGCACGTGCGCCAGACCGGGGTCTTCCCAACCCGCGGCTAAGCTGGAGCTGGCGCGCGGTCCCCGCCGTGCGCCCCGGAGAGGAGACCAATGGCCCGACGTGAACGAACCACCGGCCTTCCCCGCGCGCGAGGGCCGAAACCCACGAAAGCAGCCGCCCGCTTCGGCGAACGCGAGCAGCGCCTCGCTGCGCTGGGCGTCCTCGGACTGCTCATCCTTGTGCTCCTCGGCCTCTTCGGCTGGCGCTACTACGACGAGAACTTCCGCCTGCCCCACAAGACGGTCCTCTCCGTCGACGGCCAGAAGTACTCGCTCCAGTACTACAGCGACCGCCTGTTCCTCGCGGCTACCCAGCAGTCGGGCAGCGGCACGAACATCAGCATCCTCCAGCAGACCGTCCTGACCGACCTCGAAAACGAGGCGGTCATCATCGAACTGGCGAAGGAGAAGGGCATCACGGTCTCGGAAGAGGACATCACCAACGAGATCGCGAATCAGCTCGGCGTTCCCGCGGGCGGCGCCGGAAGCTCGTTCGACACCCTTTACCGGCAGCGCCTGAAGTCCGTGAAGATGAGCGACAGCGCCTACCGCCGCTACACCGAGGCCCAGGTCTACCAGCAGAAGCTGAGCCAGTCGTTCAAGGACCAGACTGGCGATAAGACCGAGATGATCACCCTGCGGACGGTCGTCAGCGCGAGCCAGGAGACGGCGAACACCGTGCTCGCCCTCGCGAAGACCAACGCGGACTTCGGTTCTATCGCCCAGACCCAGAGCACGGACCTCGCTTCGCGCCAGAAGGACGGCGTGATGGACCCCGAGCCGGCCCGCCTGCTCCCGGACAACATTCGCGCCGCGATCGCCGATAAGCCGGCCGGTGACGAGATTCTCGGCCCGGTCCAGGTTGAGACGAACTGGTGGGTCTTCAAGATCGAAGCGCGTGACCCGCAGGGCACGCTTTCGGAGACGCAGAAGTCGCAGCTGGCCGACCTCCTCGTGAAGGACGCCGTGAAGGAGCGCCGCGCCACCGCGAAGATTGAGCGCGACATCAACAGCTCCGACTATAAGTGGGCGAATGACAACGCAGGGAAGTGACGCGCCCGGGCGCGAGATTGGCGTCGGCCTGATTGGCCTCGGGGTTGTTGGCGGGGGTGTCGCCCGCGCTCTTCTCGAACGCCGCGATTACTTCGCCCGCCGCGTTGGCGCTCCCCTCATCGTCCGCCGCGCCGCCGTCCGCGACCTCTCGAAACCGCGTTCGGTCGAACTCGGCGCCGGGGTGCTTACCACCAACGTCGATGACGTGATCAATGACCCGGCCGTCGACATCGTGGTCGAAGTCATCGGCGGCGAAGAGCCGGCCGGTTCGTTCATCCGGCAGGCCCTCCAGGCCGGCAAGCACGTTGTGACGGCCAACAAGGAACTGATGGCCAAGAGCGGCCCCGAACTCCTCGCGGAGGCGCACAGCCGCGGCCTCGACATCATGTTCGAAGCCAGCGTCGGCGGCGGCATCCCGCTCATCGCGCCCTTCCGGCGGGACCTCCTCGCCAACCGGATCACCTCGATCCGCGCGATCATCAACGGCACCACGAACTACATCCTCACGGACCTCGCGCGTTCCGGCGCCGTTGGCCACGCACTCCGTTCGCAGGGCATCGAACCGCCACCCGGCGGCGGCTTCGCCCAGGCCCTCGCCGAAGCCCAGCGCCTCGGCTACGCCGAACCGGACCCGACGAACGACGTCGAAGGCTACGACGCAGCGTACAAGCTGGCCGTCATGGCCACGCTTGGCTTCCGCAACCGTGTCCGCCCGGACCAGATCGATACGACCGGCATCACCAAGCTTGATGCGCGCGACTTCCAGTACGCACAGGAACTCGGCTACGTCATCAAGCTGCTGGCCATCGCCCAGGTCATCGACGACGGCATCGTCGCCCGCGTGGGCCCGGCTTTCATCCCCCAGTCCGAGCCGCTGGCGAAGGTCGACGGCGTCTACAACGCAGTCCAGATCGAAGGCGACCTGACCGGCACGGTGCTCTTCCAGGGCCGCGGCGCGGGCGCGGAACCGACGAGCTCGGCGGTCGTCGCCGACCTGCTGGACCTTTCGCACGCGATTGTCCTCGGCGGCCGCGAACGGAAGTACTGGGGCCCCGAAGAGGACATGCCCGTCCTCCCGCTCGAACGGCTGGAGACGCGGTACTATGTCCGCGTGATCGTTTCGGACCAGCCCGGGGTGCTCGCCCAGATCGCCCAGACGCTCGGCAACCACGACGTCAGCATCGCCGCGGTTAGCCAGAAGGAAGCCGACGCCTCGGCGCAGACCGCCGAACTCGTGGTGATGACCCACCGTGCCCGTGAAGGCGCTATGCGCGCCGCCCTGCGCGACATCGAAGCGCTGCCCGTGGTTTCCGGCGTTTCGAGCTTCCTGCGCGTGGAGGGCTGAGGTGGCCGGCGAATCCTCCCAGGCTGAGGCCATCGGCGAGATCATCACCTGGCTCGAACAGCAGATCCGGGCCAACCGCGAAGAACAGATCCGGCAGCTCTCCCAGCTCGACCAGCTCCGCCGCCAGGTCCACGACCTCGCCGAGGAGATGAACCAGGCCGAGCGCGCCGTCCGCGAGATCGACCCGAAACTCGCGCCCTTCCGCGGCCTCCCTGAGAAGATCCGCTCGCTCGACGAAAGCACCGAGCATGTCCGCCAGGCCATCTCCGCCAATAAGGCCGAGATCGATAACGCACTCCGTCTGCTCCGCGCCGAGGCCGACTATGACCGCCAGGAGCGCGGCGAAGCGCTTCGCCGTATCGACGTCGCCACGTCGCAGCTGGGTCTGATCCTCGCCGACGTCGCCCAGGTGCAGCACCAGGCGGCCCAGGTCAGCCAGGTGACCCAGACGCTCATCGAACGCCAGCGCGAAGTCGAAGCCGAAGTCGAGCAGTTCGGCCTGCGGCTGGACCGCAGCATCGAAGTCAACCGCGACCTCGAGGAACGCATCAAGGCGGCCACCTTCGAAGGCCTCGACGAGCGCTTCGAGGTCGTTTACGAGCGACTGCAGGTCGTCGGCGAGATGGTGAAGCGGAACGAGGATGTCATCGCCGGCGTCGCGAACGAGCGCAGCCTCCGCCAGGAACTCATCGACGAACTGTCGATCTGGCGCGAAGAGCACCAGCGCATCGACGGCCGGCTCAACGCCCTCGAAGACCAGACGGACCGCATCATCACGCAAATCGACAAGGTGCACGGCGAGGTGACCCTGCTCGAAGGGCGGCACTCCGGCCTCGGCGAGCGCGTTTCGAACATCCGCAAGGACATCTCGGAAGTGGTGGACCATGTCCGCGAGGAGTTCGCGAAGTACAACGCGATGATGGAAAAGCAGCGGCGCAAGCAGATCCAGGTGCTCGAACAGGAACTGCGCGAGTCGAAGTTCCACGCATTCCGCCCGCCGGAGGAGCCATGAGTACGGGCGCCCCGCAGCCGCGCGGCCTGCTCTACCGCTGGGCCTCGGTTCTGCCACTCACCGAACGCACGCCACGCATCACCCTCGGCGAGGGCGACACGCCGCTCGTACGCTCTGCCGCAATCGAGAAGCTCTGCGGGCTCGACGAACTCTGGTTCAAGCTCGAAAGCTGCAACCCGACCGGCTCGTTCAAGGACCGCGGGATGGTTGTCGCGGTGGCCCGGGCGATCGAAGGCGGCGCGCGCGCGTTGATGTGCGCCAGCACCGGCAATACGAGCGCCAGCGCGGCCGCCTATGCCGCCAAGTGCGGGCTCGAGTGCTTCGTCCTCGTCCCCGGCGGCAAGGTCGCGGCGGGGAAGATGGCTCAAGCAGTCGCTTACGGCAGCCACATCATCGAAGTAGAAGGCAACTTCGACGACGCGCTGAACGCGGCGCGAGCGCTGACCGCAAAGCATCCGGTCGCCCTCGTGAACTCGGTGAACCCGGACCGCATCCAGGGCCAGAAGACGGCCGCCTACGAGATCTGCGAGTCGCTCGGCGACGCCCCGGACATCCTCGCCATCCCGGTCGGCAACGCCGGCAACATTACCGCATACTGGAAGGGCTTCCTGGAGTGCGCCGAGACCGCGCGCGCATCGCTCCACCCGAAGATGTTTGGCTTCCAGGCGGCCGGCGCGGCCCCGCTCGTTGCTGGCCAGCCAGTGGCCGAACCGCAGACGATCGCCACCGCCATTCGCATCGGCAAACCGGCCAGTTGGGCCGGCGCGACCGGCGCCCGTGACGAAAGCGGCGGCCGCATCGACGCCGTGACGGACGACGAGATCCTCGAAGCCTACCAGCTGCTGGCCGGCAAAGAGGGGCTGTTCGTCGAACCGGCCAGCGCAGCCAGCGTTGCCGGCCTGCTGAAGGTCGGCCGCGCCGGCGGCATTCGCGGCGGGCGCGCCGTCGCCATCCTCACCGGCAACGGGCTGAAAGACCCGGACACGGCAACGTCCCAGTACACGCCGAAGATCACCAAGGCCGTGGCTTCGGTCGAAAGCGTCGAACGCGCGCTCGGCTGGTAAATCCGCCCACGCCGCCGCGCCCGCGAATCGCGTATCCTCGAACCATGGCTGAACAGTACGCCGCCACCGATAAGCGAACCGGGCTCGAAGTCGCCGTGACCGGCGATTTCCCGCCACACCACGATGACCGCATCCGCATCGCCCGGACGACCACGCTGTTCACCCGCCTGATGTCGACCATCCTCGCGACCGAGAACGAAACGGAGCGCCGCGAGCGGTTCCACGCCATCGAGACCCAGCTGGAAATGGCCGACGCGCTCATTCGCCAGGACATGGAAGAGGTCCAGCGGCTGATGAAAACCACTCTCGAAAAGATGGGCATCACCCCAGACCAGATGGATGAGATGGCGAAGAAGATCCTCGAACAGCTCCGCGAGGGCGGCGACTTCCCCGAGTTCCCGCTTAACCCGCCGGAGAACTGACCGCCGCAGGGTAGATCGCCCGGTAAGCGTCGAACATCTCGCCACCCATGGCTTCGAGGTCGGCCGGGCCGCCCGTGTGCCGGACACCGGCGGCAACATCTCTCCAGAGATTCAGCACAGCGCCCAGCTGCTCCCGGTGATTGAAAGCGTACGCCACCGAAACGCCCTCGATGGCTTCGCCCAGTGCGTGCTCGGATGTGTCGCCGGCCCGGGTCGCGGACCATGCAGCCGCCGTCGCGACGTGGTCCCATGGCCACGCGAGCACGGTGTTCTGGCGGTCGGCGAGCGATGCGCGGAAGCCGTCGGCGGTCCGCTTGGCGACCAACGCCGCCTCCCCGTAGACCGGACCAGGCGCAGGCCGGGCGAACTGCTCGGGCCGGGCGAATGCAGCGCCCGACAGCAAGGAGCCGGCGTTCGCGCAGAGCCGTTCGACCGTGGCGAACGGGAGCGCCGCGGTCGACTCGCCGTTGGCGAACTGGCGCAGCAGCCACTCGCCGAAGCCGGGTACGGCCGGCTCGGGCGGCGGAGGCGCTTTGCGGCGGAGCAGGTTCATCTCCACCATCATCGGCAGGCCGGGCGGCCCGCCGCAATCAGGAAGCCCCCGCCATCTCTATGGAGGCGTCACTGGCCCGCCTGACCTTCGCAAGCGGGGAGAACGCAAGCACGGCAGCCGCGCCATACATCAGCCCCACGCCCACGAAGAGGGTGGCCCGGAAGCCGATGGTCGCGCCGAGGACACCCCCAAGGGCCGTTCCCACGAGTGCGAACCCGAAGCTGATGAGCCGGAAGTTCGCGAACAGGCGGCCCTGCATACGCTCCGGCACGCTGGCCTGCTTCAGGCTCACGTCGTGGATCTCCCAGAGCGCCCAGAACGGGTCGGTGACCACCTGGTTCGCCACGAGGAAAGCGATGCCGAGTGCGTTATTGCCGGCGCACAGCGGCATGAACAGCATCCCGGTTGCTCGCATGAATGAGGAAACGGCGAGCGTCCGGCCGACGCCGCCGAAGAAGAGCGTTCCCCGGTTCGCCAGGTACGCTCCTCCGAGCGAGGTAACGCCGCCGACGGCGAAGATCAGCCCGAGCACGCCCGCCTCGAACCCGAGTTCCTGGTTCAGGTAGAGCAGGAAAACAGTCGTGATCGTGCGTTCCGACGTGGCCGAGAGGCACTCGGCCAGCGCCATCGCCCGGAGGACGGGGTTGCGCACGACCAGTCCAGCGCCGTCCCGCGCCTCACGCCAGAAGTGTTCTGTGTCCGTGTCCCGCTCGACCGGCGGTTCGGGCTGGCGGATCCGCCAGATGAAATAGGCTGAGACCACGAAGGACGTAGCGTCGACGGCGACTGCGCCTGGTGCCTTCAACAACTGCACCAGCCAGCCGCTGATGCCGAAGCTGCCCACTTCCGCGACGGATGCGGTCGCCGAGAGGCGGGCGTTGCCTTCGAGCAGTTCATCGCGGGTCACGAGCGTCGGCAGGTAGCTCTGGTAGGCGGCCTGGAAGAACACGCTGAGCATGCTGGTGACCACGGAAACGGCGTAGAGCTGCCACATGCCGAGCACTCCCGCTCCCGCCGCGAGTGGCACGGTGAAGAGCGCCGCCGCGCGGCCAATGTCGCTGACGATGAGGATGGGACGCCGGGACAGTCGATCCACCCAGACGCCTGCGACGGGACTGACAAGGAAGCCCGGCACCAGCTGGCAGGCGCCGAGAATCGCGACCTGTGCCGCCGTTGCGTTGAGGAACTCGATGGCCGTGAAGCTCAGCGCGATGTAGCCGATGAGCGAGCCGAACGTGGAGGTGGTTGTGCCCGCCCACAGGCGGACAAAGTCGGGGTGGGCCCAGAGGCCCCTGGAGAATCGCGAACGCATGGATGGTTACCCGGGAAGACTCGTGCCGAAGGCGCGTGGGGGCGCCGCTGGCGAAGGTCAATCGCGCACAAACCCGCACCCGGAGGGTGTGGGTGACCGGCCAGGCCGGTGCGGGCGCGCGGCCGTTATGCCGCGGCGGTGCGGAGGATGATGCGTTCGCGGACCTTCATTTCACTCAACCTCGGCCGCGAAGCGTAGGGCCACTCCGCGCTACCGGCGAATAGGACCTCTCCGTGCCGCCCAACGAAAAAGGAATGGCCGAACGGGCCGAATTGCTCTCCCACTCGTACGTACTCGCTGCGCCGTGCCCTGAATAGCATCCCTCGTCGGGGATCCGCGCGGTGCGTGGGCGAACCTTCCGGGAGTACGTGTGCACATCAAACATCTGATACCGGCGGCGGTGTTGTGGGTCATCATCACCGCCATAGGCGAACTGTTGGTCATCGCCAACCTCTACCCAACCGTCGGCTCACTTGAGGCCGACGACTTCGACTGGATCTTCCGCTTCCTCCTTGCCATCGGCGTCCCCGTGTTCGCGTTCGTGATCGCCGCGATCGTGTACTCCATGTACGCCTTCCGCAGCGAGAAGGGCGACGAGATGGGCAGCACCATTCGCGGCAACGGCTGGTTCCCGCGCATCTGGCTCATCGTTACTGGCGGCCTGGCGGCCTTCGTCATGGTCTTCCCCGGCCTGACTGGACTGCAGAAGCTCCAGTCCGACCGCACCGCCTATGGCTGGGGCGATACCGAAGCGGACGTGGTCATCCATGCCACCGGCGCCCAGTTCAACTGGACCTTCACCTTCGCCGACGGCACCGAAGTGAACATCATCAAGGGCAAGGAACTGGTCCTCCCGGTGCACCAGAAAGTGCGCTTCAACATCGACTCCGTGGACGTCGTCCATTCGCTCTGGATCCCGGCTTTCCGCATGAAGATCGACGCCATCCCGGGGCGCACGACCTACATGACCGTGGAGCCGACGGTCAAAGGCTCGTACGCCGAAGACCAGTCATTCCGCGTGCAGTGCGCCGAACTCTGCGGCCTGGACCATTCGGTCATGAACTTCCCTATCCGGGTCGTTGAGAAACCCGAGTTCGACCAGTGGCTGGCCAGCCTGAAGACAGGAGCGAAGTAGTCCCATGTACGCAGCAAAATCGGTTAGCGGGGGCATTGGGCTGGGCCTCATCGGCTTCTACCTTGGCCTCGGGTTCATTGCCCTCCTGCGCTGGATGCTGGGCTACCCCGAGCCGTGGGGCGGCGAAATCAACATCATCGGCGGGTACATCTTCGGCCTCATCGGCTGGCTGATGGGCGTCGGCATGTGGGGTATCTGGGGCCGCGAGTGGTTCGGTCAGCGAACCTACCCCCGCAAGGCGCCCGGCTGGCAGCGGTACTTCACGTTCAACACGGACCACAAGGTCATCGGCGTCCAGTACACCGTCACCTTCATCATCGTCTTCCTCCTCGCGGGGGCGCTGGCGATGATGATGCGGCTCGAACTGGCGAATTCGGGCATGCAGTTCCTGAGCCACGCCCAGTACAACGGCACGATGAGCCTGCACGGCACGCTCATGATCGCGGTGGCGGTCGCGGCGGTGATCGGCGGCATCGGCAACTACGCCATCCCCCTCCTCATCGGCGCCGAAGACATGGCCTTCCCGCGGCTCAACGCGCTCACCTTCTGGCTCGTCCCGCCGGTGGCGGTGGCGCTGCTTTCGACGCCCTTCCTGGGCGGGATGGAGACGGGCTGGACCGCATACCCGCCGCTTTCGGTGACGACGAACAGCGCCCAGATCATGTTCGACCTCGGCATCATCACGTTCGGGCTCACGTCGATCCTCGGCGGCCTCAACTTCCTCGTCACGATCATGTTCATGCGCGCTCCCGGCCTCAGCTGGGGCAGGCTGCCCATCTTCGTCTGGGCGATCTTCGCCACCTCCTGGATCGCGCTTCTTTACACGCAGGGCTTCGCCGTCGCGCTCCTCCTCATCGCCCTCGACCGCGTCGCCGGCATGGCGTTCTTCAACTCGACAGCGGGCGGCGACCCGTTGCTCTACCAGCACGTCTTCTGGTTCTACTCCCACCCCGCCGTGTACATCATGGTGCTGCCCGGCTTCGGGATGGCGCTCGAAATCATCGCCCACTTCTCCAGGAAGCCGCTGTTCGCCTACCGGTACGCCGTCGGCGCGTTCCTCGGCATCCTTGGGCTGAGCGGCGTGGTCTGGGCCCACCACATGTTCACGGCGGGCATCCCGAACTACCTGCACGGCCCGTTCCTCGTCGCGACCGAGCTCATTTCCGTCCCGACCGGCCTCGTCTTCCTCTCCGCGCTTGGCACCATCTGGATGGGGAAGCTCTGGCTGAAGACGCCGATGTTGTTCGCGCTGGCTGTCATCTTCAACTTCGGCTGCGGCGGCGTCACTGGCATCTTCCTGGCCGACGTGCCGACCGACATCCATCTCCAGGACACCTACTTTGTGGTGGCCCACTTCCACTACACCATCGTCGGCGGCGAAATCTTTGGGCTGTTCGCTGGCATCTACTACTACTTCCCGAAGATCACCGGCCGGATGTACAACGAGACGCTCGGCAAGTTGCAGTTCTGGTGGATGTTCATCGCCTTCAACGTGACGTTCTTCACCATGCACCTGCCAGGCGTCCAGGGCATGAACCGCCGCATCGCCGACTACCAGTCCGGGCTCGACACGGTGAACCTCATCGTCAGTCTTTCGGGGCTGTTCCTCGGCGCGTCGTTCATCCTCTTCGTCTACAACATGATCAACTCGTGGATTCGCGGGCCGCTGGCCGGGGATAACCCCTGGCAGGTGCGCACGCTCGAATGGCAGGTGTCCTCGCCTCCGCCGCTCGAGAACTTCCCGACGCCCCCGGTGGTCCAGGGCCATCCCTACGACTACGGCGTGCCGGGTTCGGTTCATGGCGTGTTCCCGGGCCAGAAGCTCGGCGGCGTGCCGGTTGTTGGCGGCGGTGGCGGCCAGTGAGCAGCACGACCCTCTTCTCCATCCATCCCCGGAGTGACCGATGACCGCAGCAATGCAAAAAGGCCTCATCGTGGCCGTGATCCTGGCCGTCCTGACTGTCGCCGAGTACATCTTTGCCACCTCGGTGACACAGACCGAGACGCAGTTCATCGGCCTGGCGGTGACGGCAATCGGGAAGGCCGCGCTGATCTGCTACTACTTCATGCACATCTACCGTCTCTGGCGCGCCGAGGAGGCCCACTAAATGGCAGTTGCCGCACCGGCCGCTCACGGCCACGCCACCCACAACCCTGTCAGGTTCAACCGGCTCGGGCTCTGGCTCTTCTTCTTCAGCGAGTCCATCCTCTTCGGGCTGCTGCTCACCACGCGCTTCTTCCTGGAAGGTATCGAGCGCGAGCACGTCGACCAGCACCTCGGCCTCGCGATCACCATCATCCTCCTGCTCAGCTCGCTGACCGCCTTCACGGCTGAGACCGCGATCGAGCACAACAACCAGCGCGTGGCGAACTGGTTCCTGATGGCGACCATCGTGCTCGGCATCATCTTCGCGGCGGGCGTCGGCTTCGAATGGAAGACGGCCGAGTTCAGCCGCCACGAGGCCTTCGGCAGCGTCTTCTTCACCATGACCGGCATCCACGCCTCGCACGTGGTCAGTGGCATCGGCATCCTCTTCCTCGTCTGGATCCAGTTGAAGCGCGGCAAGTTCAACGCGAAGAACCACTGGCCCGTGAGCGGTTCGGTGATGTACTGGCACTTCGTCGACGTGGTCTGGGTGTTCTTCTATCCGGCGCTCTACCTGGTGAAATGACGGTTCTCCGCGCGCCGCTGTTTCGCTACCTGCTGGCCTGGATGGCGGGCGGCACGGTGGTCGGCTGGATTGTGGGCGTCATCTGGTGGGCGATGCTCACTCCTACGGCGCCCTCAACCCCGCGCACCATCGATATCCCCCCCGGGGCGGCGGCCGCTATCGCCCGGGGCGAAGTCCCGCCGGGCATCCCGTCGGTGCTGTCGCTGAACTCGGCGGGCAAGCTGCTGGTTTCGAACCACGACACCGCGGAGCACCTCATCGCCGGGACGCTCGTCCTCCCCGGCGACACGGTGCTGGTCACGCCCGAAGAGAAGAGCGGCAACGTCGCCTGCAGCTTCCACCCCGGCGGGGCCATCGGCATCTCACTCCAGGAGCGCCCGCCGATCACGGTGACCTTTGTACCGGCGTTCATGCTTGGTGCGCCGTTCGGCATCGCCTTCGGCGTGGCCACATGGGTCGCTCGCAAGCTCGGCGTGGACGATGAACCGGCGCCCGGCGCCGGACCGGCCTGACTGGCCTACCACCAGAGGATGTCGTCGAGCGGGTCTTCGGCTTTGTCGTGTTCGTCCTCTCCGGCGTCGTCCCGCCAGAGGTCCGTGCCGAGGTACTTCCACCCTCCGTCCGCGAACACGAGGACGATGTTCCCGCGCTCCATTCGCATGGCCAGGCGCATCCCGGCATGGAGCACGGCGCCGCTGCTGATGCCGCCGAACAGCCCCTCCGCGAGCATCGCCCGGCGGGCATGCGAAAACGCGTGCCGGTTGCCGACGATGAACTTGCCGTCGAGCACCGTCTCGTCGAGCACCGGCGGGATGAAGCCGTCGGCGAGCGAGTGCAGCCCCTGGACGTGGACGCCGAGCCGCGGCTCGACGCCGTAGACCAGGCAGGCCGGGTTCGCTTCCTTCAGCCGCCGCCCGCAACCGGTGATGGTGCCGCCGGTCCCCATCCCAGCGATGAAGGCGTCAGCGCCGCCCTCGCCTTCAAGGTCGGCGAGGATTTCGGCCGCGGTGGTCTCGTAGTGGGTGCGCGAATTCACCGCGGTGTCGAACTGGCCGAGGTAGTACGCGCCGGTCTGGGCAGCCATCCGCAGCGCCACTTCGCGGGCGCTCTTGATGCCCGCCTGTCGCGGCACCCGGTGAATGGTTGCCCCGTAGGCCGCCAGCAGTTCCTCGATCTCCGGGTAGACGCTTTCGGGCACGCAGACATCGACCGGGTGGCCGAGCAGCTGCCCGAAGAGCGCCAGCGCGACGCCGGTGTTCCCGGTCGACGCTTCGACAATGCGCTGCCCCGGCTGGAGCGCTCCCGCCGTCCGCGCGGATTCGAGGATGCGGAGGACGATACGGTCCTTGATGCTGCCCGTCGGGTTCTGCCCTTCGAGCTTGGCGAACAGCCGCACCTGCGGGTTCGGGGAAAGGGTGCGCAACTCCACCAGCGGCGTGTTGCCCACCATCTCCGCGACCGTCTGGAAGACGCGCATACCGCGTAGCCTACGGGAGATACGCGATCTTGCTGGTGTCACCGAGCAGACTCGGGAGCACCCGCTGGGCGTCGCGGACGAAGTCGACCGCGAGCCGCCGCGAATCCCGCGGGTCGATGATGTCTTCGACGGCGAAGGCGTGCGCGGTGCGGAACGGCGA
>JBDHWA010000004.1:0-19028 GCA_039809945.1 Dehalococcoidia bacterium
CGGGAGAACCTCACCGTCACCCAGCTCCGCCTCCTCGGCCACCTGTACGACCAGGGTGGCCTCAGCAACGCCGAACTTGCTGACCGGCTCTATGTCACTCGCCCGTCCGTCTCGGCGTTGCTGGAGCGGCTCGAGCGCGGGGGCTTTATCCGTCGCGAAGTCGCTTCCTATGACCGCCGCGCTATCCAGATCTGGCTCGAACCCAAGGGCGTCGAGGTCCAGAACAGCCTCCGGGATGAGATCCGCGAGTACACATCCGGCCTGTTCGAAGGGATGAGCGAAGCGGAGATCGAGCAATTCACCGCCATCGTCCAGAAGTTCGTTCTCTCCGGCCGGGCCCGCCGTGAACGGGACCTCGAAGAACAGGGGTACCCCGGCTAACCTGTTTTCGTGGCCGAAGCGCTCCGCCTGACAGACATCCTTACGACCGGGACGGCCGTCGCGAATTTCAAGGGAGAGCGTGACGTTCGGGCCGAGCATCTCCTCGATGCGATCGCCATCCTCCTCGGTGAAAAGACCCTCGACGACCTCGGCCGCCCTGTTTCGCCGATGCTCTCCCGTGCGACCGGCGCGGGGTCCGGCGCGACCGAAGGCGTACGAAGCCTCGCTCAGCGCTGGTTCGCACGCCAGGACGGCGACGTCACGCGTGAGTTGCCGGACGACGGCCTCGCCGAACTCCGGGCTGAACTGGAGCGACTCGCCGCGGAGGAAGCGGCCACGTAGCCAGCCGCGAGCCGTTTCGCACCGGCGACTCACGCTCGCCCCGATTGCTGCTAGCAGGTCCGCCGCCGATAGTCCGGCGCATGGATGCCCTCGTCATGGTGCTTGCCGGGCTCCTCGGCGCAGGTTTCGGGGCCTCACTGCCGCTCTGGCAGCACCGTCTTTACAGCGAACCCGAGTTCCGCGCGGCCCCCGTCGTTGGCCGGAAGCGCCTCGCACTCCAGGCGTTCGACACGGTTGCGGGCGCTGCTGCTCTCACGCTCGCCTTCCGCCCCGGTGGCTACGGCGGGTTCGCCGCCGCGATAACCGCCGGGTTCCTGCTGGTCCTCCTGGCTCTCGCCAGCACCGACTTCGACCGGCGGCGCATCCCGAACCTGGTCACCTATCCGGCGGCGGCCGCTGCTGTCGCCCTTTGCTGGGTCTGGCCTGACCGCACCGTCGCCGAGATCGCGATCGGAGCGGGAGCCGCAGTTGCCGCCGCGGCTGCGCTCGGCTTCATGCGGTTCGGCGGCGGCGACCTCAAGCTGATCGTCCTCATGGGTCTGCTGCTTGGCTGGCGCGGGTTGCTCCCTGCGCTGCTCTACGGGTTCATCCTTGGCGGCCTCGTCGCCCTTCCGCTCATGGTTCGCTACGGGCGGAAACACACCTTCGCCTACGGGCCCTACCTTGCCATCGGCACGGCCATCGTTCTGCTCTTCCCGTCGATCGCCTGACACACGAAGAAGGGCGCCCTTTCGAGCGCCCGCTTCGTCCCGCCACCTGCTGAACGGTCAGAGGTTGTTCTTGAGCTGGATGACGGCCGGGCCGCCGATGACGATCATGATCGCCGGGAAGATGAAGAAGACGAGCGGGAAGACCATCTTGATCGGGGCCTTGAACGCCTGCTCTTCTGCCTTCTGGCGGCGCTTGGTGCGAATCACGCCGGTCTGGACGCGAATAACACCGCCGATGCTGATGCCCATGGCTTCCGCCTGGACCACGGCGTTGATGAGCTGGCGGAGCTCATCGACGCCCGTGCGCTCGGCCATGTCGACGAAGGCATCCCGCCGCGCGCGGCCCATCTGGATCTCGCGCATGGTGCGGGTCAGTTCTTCAGCGAAGGGGCCGTGAACCTTCTCGATCACCCGGGTGAACGCCGCATCGATGCCGAGGCCGGCCTCGACTGAGGCCGTGATGAGGTCGAACGCGTCCGGCAGGGAGCGCCAGATTTCCTTCTTCCGGCGATTGATCCGGCCAAGGATCATGATCCGGGGGCCGTAGATGCCGAGGGCGGTCATGACGCCGAAGGTCCCGGCCACCATCTTGAACGGTTGGCCAACGCTGAACATGTACAGCGTCATGAGTGACGGCAGGATGCCGGCGGTGAACGCCACGATGAGCAGGAGCTGCCCGGGCTTGATTTTCATGCCGCCCTGGACCAGTGCGGTCTCCAGGCGCTCTGCCATGTTGGAGGGAAGGACGCCGTTCGCCTTGGCGGTCATCGCGCCGAGCAACGGGCGCAGGACGCGCTGGCTGAAGGCGGCCTCGGGGTCGGGCAGGGCTTCCCTGGCCGGGCGTGTGTAGCGCAGGCCGCCGAGCCGCATGTCCATCGCGCCGCCAGCGACCGACCTGTGCAGCAGGCCATACACCATGAGCGTGACCGTTACGAACGTTGAGATGGCAATGAGGAATGGCATCTTAGATCTCGATGTTCACGATTTTTTGGATGACCAGGAACCCGAGGGTCTCCGAGACGGCGGCGCCCATGAGCATCATTCGCCCCAGTTTGTCGGTGAACAGCAGGCTCGTGAATTCCGGGCTGATGATGAAGAAGATGATCAGCAAGCCGATCGGGATGCCGCCGATAACGTAGCCCGTCATTCGCTGCTGCGAGGTCAGGGTGCGAATCTCGCCCCGGATGCGTTCCCGTTCGCGCATCGTGTGCGCCACGTTGTCCAGGATTTCGGCGAGGTTACCGCCGACTGAGCGCTGGATGAGGATGGCCGTGATCACGATGTCGAAGTCAGGGCTGCCGACGCGCTCGTTCAGCGAGGTCAGCGCCTGTTCGACGCTCGCGCCCATGGCGGTGTCGCGGAGGGTGCGCCGGATTTCGAGCTGGAGCGGCACAGGGGTCTGCTCGGCGGCCGCTTCGAGCGCCTGGAGGAGGCCGAAGCCTGCCCGCAGGCCGCTGGAGAGCATCTGCAGGAGTTCGACGAGCTGGCTCTCCATCTTGTGGAGGCGGGTCGCCTTCTTCCGCTTCAACCAGAAGCCGGTTGCGAGGAAGCCAAGGGGCAGGCCAACCACCGCGAGGATCGGGACCGGCGAGAACATCAGGCCGAGCACCGTGAGCACCAATCCAACCGCGATGCGGATGAACAGATACTCCTTGGCGTTGATCGTCAGCCCTGCGCGTTCGAGGTCCTTCGTCCAGTTCGCGGCGAGGTTGCCCGAAAGGACGGTGATACCCGCCAGGCTCACAGCTCCGCGGCGGCGGAAACTGATCTTGGTATCGGTGGGCAGCGTGGCCTCGACTTCTTTCAGCCGGTTCAGGCGCGCTGCGGCCTGCACGTTGTTCGCTCCAGCGCCCGCGAACCACAGCACCCCCGTGGTCGCGAATGCGCCTGCGCAAAGGGCGGCGAGGATTATCAGCATCTGCTTACCAGCCTTCCGCGGTCCCGAAGAGGGAGTTGGGCAGTTCGATACCTGCGATGGCGAACTTGTGGACGAAGCCAGGTCGGATGCCCGTCGGCTTCATCGCACCGTGGACCTTCCCGTCCTCGTCCACGCGGTCAAGCTTGAAGAGGAAGATGTCCTGGAGGGTGATGGTGTCGCCTTCCATGCCGCTCACTTCGGTCACGTGAGTGACTTTGCGCGAGCCGTCCTGGAGGCGGCTGATCTGGATAAAGAGGTGGATGGCTGACGCCACCTGTTCGCGGATGGCGCGTGACGGGAGCTCCATCCCGGCCATCAACACCATGTTCTCCATTCTCGAAAGGGCCTCGCGCGGGTTGTTCGCGTGAATCGTCGAGATGGATCCGTCGTGGCCGGTGTTCATGGCCTGCAGCATGTCGAAGGCTTCTTCGCCGCGGACCTCACCAACGATGATGCGGTCCGGGCGCATGCGGAGGCAGTTCCTCACCAGGTCGCGCTGCTTGATCTGGTTCTTGCCTTCGATGGAGGCGGGCCGCGCTTCGAGGGTGATGACGTGGTCCTGCTGGAGCCGGAGTTCCGACGGGTCTTCGATGGTCACGATCCGCTCGGTGTTCGGGATGAACGCGGAGAGCGCGTTCAGCATCGTCGTCTTACCGGTACCGGTACCGCCGCTGATGATGATGTTCATGTGCGCGCGGACGCACATCGCCAGGAACTCGGCAGTCGCCTCGCTCAAGGCGCCGACCCCGATGAGGTCGGCCATGCGCATTTTGTCGGCGCGGAACTTTCGGATGGTGATGCTCGGCGCTTTCGGTGAGGCCGGCGGGATGGTGATATTGACGCGGGAGCCGTCAGGCAGGCGGGCGTCCACCATGGGGCTGGACTCGTCGATGCGGCGGCCGAGCGGCGCAACGATGCGCTCGATGATGCGCATCACGTGCTGCTTGTCGCGGAAGCGCACCGGGCTGCGGAAGATGCGGCCTTCGCGTTCGAAGTACACCTTGTCGATGTCGTTGACCATCACTTCCGAAACGGAAGGGTCGCGGAGCAGCGGTTCCAGCGGGCCGAGGCCGAGCGCTTCGTCGGCGACCGCTTCGAGGAGTTCTTCGCGGCTGGTGCCGCCGAGCTGGATGCCCTCCTGCTGGAGCAGTTCGCGGGCGGCTTTCATCACGGCATCGCGCTGTTGCTCGGGCGCGAGGCCCTCGAGTGCGCCGTGTTCCAGCTCTTCGATGAGGAGTTCGTGGAGGCGGATCTTGGCGGCTTCTGCCTGGGGATTCGCGCCCTTTGCGCCGCCCAGCGATTCGACCGGCCGAGGGGCGGGCCGCATTGGCTCCGGGCGTTGCAGTTCGCGGCTGCCGGGTGGTTCGGCCGGCGCGCCGGGCGAAGTTCGCACAGCGCTCATGCGCGGCTGGCCGGGAATGCCCGGGGGAGGCGCGATGGACTCGACTTCGCCCCATGTCCGGCCCTGGGGCATCGGACGCTGGAGCTGGCCGGAGGGCCGAAGCCGTGCATTCTCCTGCGCTGGCGGTTGCGGAGCAGCCGGGGGTTCGCCCGGACCGCTCTGCTTCGCGCCCTCGGCGCCGAGGCGGCGGCGCGCGTTTGCCCAGCCAAAGGCGGGCCTGTCATCTCCCGAGGATTGCCGGTCGCGTGACTCGTCTGCCATCTCGTGTTACCTCGCGTGCCTTAAGCGCTCTTCTTGAAGAGGCGGCCCAGGCTGAATCCGCCGCCCTTGCCCTTCGCCTTGGCGCGCTGCCGGATGCCGGCGAGGGCGCGTGCGATTTCCTTGATTTCACCCGCAACGCGGCTATTCGGCCGGCTGAGGACGATTGGCCGGCCCAGCTGGGCGGCCTTCACCACTTCGTTGTCCTGGGGGATCTTCCACCAGAGTTCGGTGTCCAGCGTGCGCTCGACGTCCTTCTCGCGGACCCCGGTGTCGACACCGGCGCGGTTGAGCACGACCTTGATGCGCTCGTCGTCGTTGCCGAACCGTTCGTGCAGCATTTCGAGCGCGAGGACGGTGTCCTTGATGCTCGCCATGTCCAGCGTGGTGATGAGCAGGATCATAGTGCCCACTTCGATGGCCGCGGCCACGATTTCGTTGAACGTGCCCGGGGTGTCCAGGATGACGAAGTCGTGCGTCTGCGAGAGCACATCGACGACGTCCCGGATGTGGTGCGAGCTCAGGTTGCGCCAATCGCTCGGGCGCGTCGGCGCCGGGAGGATCCGGACCCCGGATTCATGCTGGACCAGGTAGTCCCGCAGCGAATTCCGGTCGACGTTGTCGAGGTTCCGGGCCAGGTCCGCGATCGAACGCTCGACCGGGATGTCCATGGTGATAGCGACGTCGCCGAAGCGGGTATCCATGTCAACGAGAGCGACGGTCTGGTGCGCTTCGGTGGCCAGCGCGACCGCAAGGTTGGAGGCGATGGTGGTCTTGCCGATGCCTCCCTTGGCGCCAAACACAGTGATGATCGTCCCCTGCGCCACCGGGTCGGCCAGTTCGCCTCGCCGGCGCATGCCTTCGCGCTCCTTCTTTTCGAGCACGCGCATGATCGAGGATTCGAGCTCTTCCGAGGTGTACGGCTCCTGGATGTAGTCCGAAGCGCCGCCGACCATCGACTGGCGCATGAGCCGGATGTTCGCCTCGGTGGAGAACACGATGATGGGGAGGTCCGGGAGGCCGTCGTTAATGCGTGAGAGCGTCTGCACCGGGCGAACCAGGGGTTCCTCAATGCGCATCAGCACGAGGTCGGGCCGCATCTGGAAACAGAGCGTGAACGCCTCTACGCCGTAGCCGGCCGTAGCCAGCACCTGGAAGCCCTGCATCGACAGCGTTTTCGCCATCTCTGCCGAACTCTCGCGGTCCGGATCAACAACAATCAGTTGCGGTACCCGTGCCATCCTTGTTCCTCCACCGTTGTCGCTCCCGGAGACCGCCGGGCGCCCGTGCTCGTTTGAGGCGGCCTCCAATCAGAGGCCGCCCGTAGTTGTCCTGGTCCGGCTACTTGGTAACCGGGAAGATGTCCGCGAAGGTGTAGACGGTCTTGCCGGAAATCGGGTCAGCGTCGCCCTTCTGGCGCGGGACGATGCGGAACTGGCCAGCGTCGTCCTTCATTGCATCGATCATTGCCACCTTGGCTACGAGGTCCGGCGGGAGGGCAATGGTGATCGAAAGCGCCTTCTCGTAGGTCGCCTCCGCCTGGTCCGGGCTGATCGCCTGGCTCGCCGGGTTGGTGCTCACAGAGGCCCCGCCGTTGCCATCCTTGCTATCGGTGACCTTCGGGACGGTCTTCACAACCGTCTGGGCCACTGCCAGGACTTCCGCGTCCTGGGCGAGGTAACCGCCCACGAGGTCGGGCTTGGACTGGCCGGTCAGCGGGTCCGTGGTTTCGTACGACGTGATGCCGAGGATGTCGACGCGGTCGCCCGGCTGCGGGAGGCCGCCGGCGATCCAGGACTCGTGCGGCACGGTCAGCGAGAGGGCGCGCATGCCGTCCGGGATCTTCCACGTCAGCGTGTTCTGGTTGGCAAAGCTGCTGAGCTTGGAGTTGATGAGCTGCTCGCCCGCGTAGAGCGGGGCAACCGCAACCTGGCCAACGAGGGTCTGCGCATCGCTGTCCTTGATCCAGCCATCGACCAGGGCGGTCGCGGGGATGGTTTTGGTGGCCAGCATGTCAGGCGTGATCTTGTCACCCACGTTGACGTTCTTCGCCACGACGACGACGGTCTGGGCGCCTTCGCCTTCAGCGAGCTGCTGGCTGATGCTGCCGTCGCCGCCTCGCGAGTTGAGGAAGGCGAACATGAGCATTGCGCTCAGGATGCCGAAAACCGCGGCCAGTAGAAGGACTCCACGGTTTCGAGAAGAATTGCTGGAAGCTGCCGCGATTGTTCGGTTCACAGTGCTGCTCCTCCCCTTTCCCTTGCTATATCGGCGGTCTAACCGGGTTCCTACAGGCCGGGTAAACCCCTGTTGCCAGAAAACCGAATCCCCGCCGTAACGGTCCGCAAAGGGACGGGGCGGGGATCCGGTTTTCTGCGTGTTTCCGCGCTGGTCGAAGGCTTACTTCACCAGGGCGATGTGGGTGCGCTCAGCGATCGCCTTGAAGGCGTCGTCGAGGTCGGCCGGGCTTGGCGCTTTGTAGTACGCGCCGCCGCCGGCCGTCGCGATGTCGGTCAGGATGCAGTCCAGCACGCCGGCTCCGAGGCCGATCGTGTAGACGGTGATATCCCCTGCCTTCGCCACTGCCGCCTGGTTAATCGCTGCCGCGATTGACGCATTCGAAGGCGCCGGGCAGGAACTCGGGTCGCTGGTCGAACCGTTGTTACAGGACGCGCTTTCGTATCCGTTCGTGCAGTAGTTGTTGGGAATACCGTCAGTGAGGACGACCATCACCCTCACCGCGTTCGCACGCTTGCCTGTTCCGTCGAGGATTGCCCGTCCACGGGCAATGCCGTGGGCGATGTTCGTCGATCCCGCCGGATAAAAGACGTTGTCGATCGAACCATCGACCGAAGAGAAGCTACTCGTGAGGTTCTGCCGGATCGCCCCATCAGTTGAGAAGGTGGCGAGGCCAATCTTGTCGTAGGACGGGTTGAACAGGCTGATGAAGTACTTGGCGCTGTTCACCGCCGAGTCGAATGGCTCGTGCGGGCCGTTCACGCTGGACGACGCCTTGTACTTCGATACGGCGTCGCAGTAGTCACCGCCGTTCGGCCCGGTGTACCGGTTCGCCCAGATCTCCGCACCGGCTGCGTGGGCCGCCTGGGGCGGCGTGAAGCCATAGCCTGGCGCCGATTGCGCCCGGGTCACCGTCAGCTGGTTCGCCCCGACGTTGACGCCGGTGATCTTGAAGATCTCGTAGCCGTTGCCGCTGCTGTTCTTAATAAGGATCATCCCGGAACGAACCGTTCCGCCAGAGTTAAAGGTTCGCTGCCAGTACGGCGTCGAGCTGTTCCAGTTGTTGCCGAAGTTGGTCCGGTTGGCGGTCGCGTTGGTGCTCGCGAACATGCGGACATCGTTCAGGGTGATCGTGATGCTCGAACCCGTGCCCGACGAAATCGGCGCGGCCAGGACCGGGAACTGGTAGGGCGGCGAAACTCCGCCAGGGGTGTACGGCGTCGCCCGGCCCGGGCTCATCAGCGCGTTCCCACTCTCGATCTCGAGGAAGCTCGGGAGCGCCGGGTGCTTGCACATGGACCCCGAAATGTCGAGAACGACCGCGATATCGAGCACCTGCGCTTCCGCGTCGCCGCTGGCCGAGACGTGCCATTGGTTCACGCCGAAGAACTTGGCGAACCAGGTGGGCACGTCGGCCTCGCCTTCAACGCGAATGCGCTTGTTCCCGGGGACCTGGGTGACGCTGAACTGGATGTTCTGGCCCTGGCTCTGGATGAAGCCCGAGTTGTCGGTCCAATAGGTTGCTGCGGTGTTCTGGGCGGCCGCCCAGTCGGGCATGTCCTGCGCTGCGGCGATGGCCGCTGCATCAACGCCGGCCTGCATCGACGTCCGGGCCCACACATAGCGGCCCACGTCGATGCTCATCGCACAGAAGCCCAGGATGATAAACACCATTAAGGCGAACATGGGCAAAGCCTGTCCAGCCTCTTGTTTGGTGCGCCGGTGGAGAAGGAACCGAAGCATCGGCGGCCTCCGGAAATGGGGGATGCGGGAGTTACTCCAGGCGCATCGAGGTGTGCGCCGTGATCGTTGGAGCGGTCAGGTTGCCGCCACTCACGATGTTGAGGATTCCGCCAATGGGGGTGGCGAACTGGAAGTCGTACGACAGGTCGATGGCGACGGAGCTGCCGCGCGACCCCTGGACGTTGGTCTTGGTGATGCTCAGCTTGGCCGGGTCCAGCCCGCAGCTCGACGGGTAGTTGTCGCAGAAGCTGTTGTAGATACGGGCATCGATCGCCGCGCCATCGGACTGGACTGCGGCAACGCGTGCGCCCTCGCGGGCGGCATTGGTGACCAGCAGCCAGGTGTAGAAGCCGCGGCCAAAGTCCACGATCGCGAACAACAGCAAAAGGAAGATCGGCAGGATAAGAGTGAACTCTACGAGCGCCTGTCCTGCTTCGGTCTTCCTCAACCGCCCGGCGATGCGAGCGAGACGAGAGCGGCGTTTGCCGGCCGTTGGGAGTGCTTCCATGCGTTTACCGTCTTCCCGGGCACCAACCCTGGTTGAGAAAGCGCGAAAGGGGTGGGTGACCGTGGTCGCCCACCCCTTTGCTGTTCCGGGGGTGAACCCGGAGGGTTTGTGGCTTAGAGCGAGCCGGTGATGGTGCCGAGCGTCGAGCTGATGCCACCGCCGAGAGCGGTCAGGGCGGCGATGCAGACGACGGCGATGAGGGCGAGGATCAGGCCGTATTCGGCGAGGCCCTGGCCTTCTTCGTCGCGCATGGTCTGCAGCTTGACAGCCTTGCTGATCGCCCAGTTCTTGATCTTCGACATGTTGGTTCTCCTACCTCTTTCCTGGTTTGGGGCTTTACCCCTCGGTTTGCCCGCCCGGTGGTGTGCCATGCCTCCCCCGGCCCCCATGGCCGGTTGTCCCTTCCGTTACGACTGCGAACCCCGTTTCCGGGTTGGCCTTCGCCGCCGCTCTGGTTGGGACCTGGCGCCTCACCGATGAAGCTACTAGCACTTTCGACGTTTCCCGGGGTTCCTAAAGCCCCGCCACCTGCTATTCACCGGGTTGTCCCCCTCGTTCGCTGATTCCCTTCGCTCCAGCCCATCTCTGCCGGAAACGAGGGCGCCTGCCGAACCTCTACAGGGGAGATCGACGCTCGCGCCCGCCCCGAACAGGAGGTTCACCGAATGACCGCAGCTGCCACCGTCCCGCAGCGCACGAGGCCCCAGTCAGCCAGCGCCCGCCGGCTCGGCATGGTCCAGGATGCGGCCCTCGTCTGCATCTCTGGCCTTTTCTTCTATGTGCACGGCCTCCACGCCTACCAGACGCACAACCTCTCGAACGTCTTCTTCGCTGCGGAACAGGGCCTCCTGGTCTTCATGTTCCTCACTCGCCGCCGCAGCCAGGCCACATCGCAGCGGCCGTGGGACTGGGTGGTGGCGACGCTCGGCGGCTGGTTGCCCCTCGCCATGCGCCCGCACGATAGCGGCGGCTTTCTCGAACTCTACGGCAGCGGCATCCAGGTGCTGGGCCTCACCTGCGTCATCATCAGCTTCCTCACGCTGGGCAAGAGCTTCGGCGTTGTGGCGGCCAACCGCGGCCTCAAGGTCGGCGGGCCGTACCGGTTTGTCCGCCACCCGATCTACTTCTCCCATTCCATCACCATGCTCGGCTTCGTCATTGCGAACCTCTGGTGGTACAACATCGCGCTGATCATCACGATCACGGTGTTCCAGGTGCTTCGCATCGCGGCTGAAGAACGGATCCTCACCGCCACCAGCGACTACGCCTCATATAAGGAACGCGTGCGCTGGCGCCTCCTTCCCGGAGTCTACTAGGAACCGTCGCGGAACTGTGGCCACACGGTAGCTACACAGGTTCCAGATTCGAAACCTTGCCTGGTTCGGCCTCAGGGGACGAGCAGGAGTTCAACCAGCGCAGGGACCGCCTCGCCCGCGGGTGCGCGGACAATCACGTCTGCGATGTCGCTCAGGGAGGTCTCTTCCGGGTTGATTTCGATGAGCGGGTAGCCGCGGCGCTTGGCCATAATCGGGAACTCCGCCGCCGGGAATACCACGGCGCTCGTGCCCACCACGAGGAAGAGATCGGCGCGGTAGGTCTGGCGGTAACAGGTATCGAGGACGTCAGGCGGGATTGGCTCGCCGAACATCACCACGTCGTTCTTGAGGATGCCGCCGCACTCCTTGCACACCGGCGGCAGGATGCTCGTGTCGATGGTGTTGAGGGGGAAGCGGAGGCCGCACCGCATGCAGCGCGCTTTCGCCCGGTTGCCGTGGATCTCGGTGATGTGCCGGCTGCCGGCAACGTTCTGCAGGTTGTCGATGTTCTGGGTGATGACGTGGGCGAGGCGGCCCATGTGCTCCAGTTCGGCCATGGCGTAGTGGCCCGGGTTCGGGACCGCGCGGTCGAGGGCCTCGGAGAACTCGGAGCCGCCGACGCGGTGTTCGAGGGCGTGCTCCCACCATGCCTCCGGGTCCTGGCAGAACAGGTCCCATCCGTCGATCGTCGGCTCCCCGAACCGCGTCCAGACGCCACCGGTTCCGCGGTAGGTCGGGATGCCGCTTTCGGCTGAGAGCCCGGCGCCTGTGAGCGCGACGGCGTGCTGGCTGCGGCGCAGCAGCTGGGCGGCCCGCCGCACGGCGACCTCGAACGGTTCCGGCTCGCTCATGCCGACGCCTCGTCGAGTTGGTCGATCCCCGGCAGGTGGAAGTCGAGTTCCCGGCGGAAGCTGCGGAGTTCGCGTTCGCGTTGTGCGGCGTCCCATCCAAGTTCTTCGCCGGCGATGCTCGCGACGGCCTCGGCGCAGCACAGGCCGCGGCACGCAGCCCACGAGATGCCCGTCCGGCGCATCATCAGGTCGCCGAGGGTGGCGGCCGCTTCGTTTCGGGCGGCGTGGCGCACTTCCCCTTCGATCGCGCCGCAATGCCGGCAGAGTTCCCCGCGTCCGAGGCTGAGTACGCTCCCGATGGCCGGGCCGTAGCCCCGCAGGTGCTGCTTCTGGTCCATCCGCAGCCCGGAGTCCCGCAGCGCCTCTTTCCAGTCCGGGGCCACCGGGTCGTCGATGCCACGCCGCGGGTTCGGCGCACGCAGGAGGTTCGCAACCTCGCGCGCGAGCGGGCGGAACGTGCTGAGTTTGCCGCCCACCATGCTGTACATGCCGCGCGGCCCGCCGTGGCGGTCGTGGTGGATAACGCTGTGGCGACGGCTGATTGCCGCTTCCGGCCCGCCTGCGACGCGCTGCAGCGGCCGCAACCCGGCGTAGGCGTACCGGATGCGTTCGCGCGCGATGTCCCGGCCGGGCATCAGCGCCTGCGCCTCATCCAGCAGGTAATCGATGTCGCTCGAATCCGGGCGAATTGTGCCGGGGTCCCCTTCGAACCGCTCGTCGGTCGTGCCGATGAGCATCAGCGGCCCCTGCGGCACGGCGAAGAACACGCGGCCGTCGCTCTTCGCCGTCGAGAACACGGCGTCGCGCCCCGGCGGCTCGTCGAGTTCGACGACGATGTGGGTTCCCCGCGTCAGGCCGAGGAGTTCGACCCCGGGGAGTCCCCCGTGCGCGTTCACGGCATCGACCCAGGGCCCTGCGGCGTTGATAACCGTGCGCGCAGGGAGTTCGAACTGCTGGCCGCTGGATTCGACCGTGACGCTGCTGACTGCTCCACCCACGGCGTTGATGGCGGTGACGGCGGTGTGATTCCCGATGAGCGCGCCGTGGTCTCGCGCGTTGAGCGCCAGTTCGAGCGCCAGCCGCTCCGGAGAGTGCACGCGCGCATCGAAGAAGCTGAACCCCGAGGTCGCGGCCTCCGGCAGGTACGGTGCAAGTTCGCGCAGGCGCTCGCGCCCGAGATGGCGGTGGCCCGGGACGCCCCGGTACAGCGCCAGCATGTCGTACGTGGCGAGGCCGACGCGCAACTGCCATTCGGGGCGGCGCGACCATGGCAGCGTGGGCAGGACGAAGCGCTGCGGAGTCACCAGGTACGGCCGCGTCTTCAGCAGCCAGGAGCGTTCGCGCAGTGATTCGCGCACGAGCCGGACGTCGCCGTGTTCGAGGTATCGCAGCCCGCCGTGGATCAGCTTCGTCGACCGCCAGGTGGTGCCGAACCCGAAATCTGACTGTTCGATGAGCGCGACCCGCAGCCCGCGGATGGCCGCCTCTTCTGCGATTGCGCAGCCGTTGATGCCACCGCCGATGATGACAGCGTCGAACGGTTCGCCCGATGCCGCCTCGGCGAGGTTCATTCCGCGGCCCAGTCGAGTGTGCGCTCGACGGCCCTGCGCCACTGCGCCAGCCGTGAGTGCCGTTCGGCGGAACTCAGGCGCGGCTCGAAGACGCGATCCACCTGCCGCAGCGACTCGACCTCCGCGGTCGAGGCCCAGACACCAGCTTCGAGACCGGCGAGGTAGGCCGCGCCCAGGGCCGTGGTCTCGGTGTTGACTGGCCGCTCGACCGGCACGCCGGCGAAGTCCGCCTGCAGTTGCATGAGGAGGTTGTTGCGGGCTGCGCCGCCATCGACGCGCAGTTGGCCGACGGTCTCGGGCAGCTCGCGGTCCATCACGTCCAGCAGTTCGGCCGAGGAGAGCGCGATAGCCTCGAGGGCGGCGCGCGCGATGTGCCCGGCGGTCGTCCCGCGTGTCAGCCCGAGGATTGCCCCGCGAGCGTGCGGGTCCCAGTCCGGGGCGCCGAGGCCCGCGAACGCCGGGACAATAGAGACGCCGCCGTTGTCCGGAACTGACTCCGCGAGCGCCTCGATATCCTCGCTCCGGTTCACCAGCCGAAGCTCGTCACGCAGCCATTGCACCAGCGCGCCCCCAACGAACACAGACCCTTCGAGGACGTACTCAGGGCCGGTCGGCCCGGCGCCCGCGCCGATGGAACTGAGCAGCCCGGCCTCGGAACGCACGGGGCGCACGCCGGCGTTGGCAAGGAGGAATGTGCCAGTGCCATAGGTGTTTTTCGCGATACCGGGGGCGAAACCGCCCTGCCCGAACAGCGCCGACTGCTGGTCGCCGGCTATCCCTGTGATCGGCAGCCGTGCGCCGAAGACATGCTCGGACGTTGCGCCGAAGAGCGAGCGCGAAGGCTGCGCCTGCGGCAGCATCGCCCGCGGAACCTGGAGCAGGTCGCAGAGCGCGTCGTCCCAGCGCCCACGGTTGATATTGAAGAGGAGCGTGCGGCTCGCGTTGGTGAAGTCGGTGACGTGCCGCTGCCCGCCGGTGAGCTTCCACACGAGCCACGAGTCGATCGTCCCGGCTGCTACCTCGCCCGCCTCGGCCCTGCGGCGGAGGTCCGGTTGGGATTGGAGCAGCCAGGTGAGCTTCGTTCCCGAAAAGTAGGGGTCGAGCTTGAGGCCTGTGGCGGCTGTGACGGCGTCCTCGTGACCGGCCGCGCGGAGGCCTTCGCAGATTGCTGCGGTGCGCCGGTCCTGCCAGACGATGGCGTTGTGGAGCGGCTCGCCCGTGCGGCGGTCCCACACGACCACGGTCTCGCGCTGGTTGGTGACGCCGACAGCCGCCAGTTCGGAGACAGCCAGGCCCGCCTGCGCCAGGGCGATGCCGATGGACTCAACTGTCGTCGTCCAGATCTCTTCGGGGTCGTGCTCTACCCAGCCGGGCTGCGGGAAGTGCTGGGTGAACGACTGCTGTCCGAGCCCTGCCACCTCGCCCGCCGCATCGACGATGAGCGCCCGGGAACTCGTGGTCCCCTGGTCAATGGCGAGGATGAAGGGTGGCTGCACGCCCTGAGTATACGAACGGGCGAGGGTCAGCCGCGATCACGCGCCTCGAGTTGCGTGAGCCGCTCGCGCAGCTTCGCGTTCTCGTCGCGGATCGTCTCGAACTCCTCCCGCAGCTTGCGCACTTCCTCGTCGGTACCGGCGCCCTTACGCAGGGCGAGGGCGTTCTCGCGGGCCATGCGCACGCCTCGGCCGTCGAGTTCGCGCGCCGCCATCCGTTCCAGCGCGGCCACCTGGTCGTCAGCCTTCAGGGTCTTCAGCGCGTTGGCGGCGCCGATGCGCACGCGGAAGTCCGGGTCATCGAGGTAGCCCGCGATCAGTTCGCCGAGCGCCTTCTTCCGTTCGGGGAAGAACAGGCCCAGCCGCGCCAACGCGCCGACCGCCGGGGTGCGCGCCTGGAACGGCTGCCCGTAGGCGGCCACACGCTCCAGCAGCTCGAGTCCCGCTTCCTCGCGCAACTCCACCAGCCCGTCGATGCAGCCGACGCGAACGACCTGCCGGAACGAGTCGCGGTCGATGTTCCGGGCGAGCACGTCGAACGACGCGGGCAGCCGCAGCTTGCCGATGCTCCTGTTCGCCTCCGCTTCGACGAACCACGACTGGTCCCGTCGGGCGAGTGGTTCAATCGCGGCGAACACCGTCTCGTCGCCCTTGAACTGGCCGAGGGCGGCTACCACGCCACGCCGCGCCTTCGGGTTCCGTACAGTGAGGCAGCGCAGCAGTGCTTCGCGAGCCGCCTCCGTCTTGATCTCGCCGAGGGCCTTCGCCGCCGCTGCCTGGCACGCCCAGAACCGGTCGTTCATGACCGCATCTTCGAGCGCCCGGGTGGCTTCGGCGCCCCCCTTCTTGCCGAGTTCGCGCGCCGCGAACTGGCGCCCGCCGATGTCGTCGTCATCGCGCAGCTGCAGCCGCAGTTCGCCGACCGACTTGTCGAATTCGAGCTCCTTCAGGATGCCCCCGTACGGGTCGAACCGGCAGAGGTCGGGCCGTGCCGCCAGCGGGAACGCGAACGTGTGCTCCCGCTCCGTTATCTCCACCCGGAACGCCTGCGGGCGCGCCCGGCCCTTGCGGAAGTCGATCGTCACCGGCATCCGGAAGACCGGCGTGCCGTTGTCCGTGGCCTGCGTCTGCTTTACCGAGACGGTCGCGAGCTTCCGGTCGTCGTCGTAGTTCCAGGCGACGCGGAAGGCAGGGTGCCCCGGCTTGTACACCCACTGGTCGAAGAACCAGTCGAGGTTGCGCCCGGTCTCGGCTTCGAAGGCGCTCGCGAGGTCCTGCGTGATGACGCTTCGCTCCTGGTTGTCGCGGATGTAGCGCTGGATACCGCGGAAGAACTGGTCGTCGCCGAGCAGCGCCCGGAGCATCGCCAGCACCACCGAACCCTTCTCGTACAGGTGCCGGTCGAACAGGTCGATCGGCTCGTGGAAGACGTTCGTCACGATGGGGCGCCGGTACCGCTCGTCGAAGTACAGGCCCGCGTTCTCGATGGCCCCCTGCCGGTACATATCGATGCCGAGGTGGTGTTCGTCCCAGAGCATTTCGAGGAATGTCGCGAAGCTCTCGTTCAGCCAGCCGTGGGACCAGTCGCGGCAGGTCATCAGGTCGCCGAACCACTGGTGGGCCAGTTCGTGCGAAATGAGCGGGTCGCTCGTGTGGTCCCGCGCCGCCTTCCGGTCGAACAGGATGTTCTCCGTCATCGTCGTCGCGCTCGTGTTCTCCATCCCGCCGAAGACGAAGTCGCGGACGACCACCTGGCTGTACTTCGACCACGGGTACTTCGCGTCGAACAACCGCTCGAAGAGGGCGATCATCTCCGGTGTGTTGGCGAACGTCCTCTGGGCGTCTTCCACGTCCCGCGGCTCGACGAAGTAATCGATCGTCAGGTCATCCCGCGAAGCGTCGATCCGCGCGAACTCCCCCGCGGCGAGGGTGAACAGGTAGGTGCTATGCGGCCGGTCCTGGTGCCAGTGGAAGCGGCGCGTGCCGTCACGGTTCGCCTTGTCTTCGAGCAGCCGCCCGTTCGAAAGTGCGAACCAGTTGCCCGGCACGGTCACAATCAACTCGCTGGTCTGCTTCTCGCTCGGGTGGTCGAACGACGGCAGCCAGAAGCGCGTGTCTTCGTCCTGGCACTGGGTCCAGACCTGAACGGGCTTCTCGGGGTAGCCCTCGTCCGGGTGGATGAAGTACATGCCGATGCGCGGGTGCACGGAATAGGTGATCGCCACCGGAAGATCCTGGCCGCGACGGCGTCCTTCGCCGAGGTCAACGCGGAGCTTCGCGCCGTCGTAGCTGAACTCCGCCGGCTTCCGGGCTACCGAGACCGCCGAAATCTCCATGTCGATGGCATCGAACTCGGCGTAACGGCACCCGTCGTTCAGCGGGGCGACCGTGTGCGTCGTCGTACCGGAAACGCCCCGGCCCGGGATGTCCAGCTTGATATCGATCTTGATGTGCTTCACGTCGACCGTGCGGTCGCGCGTCCAAACCGGGCGGTCACCCGGCAGCGCGTGCGGCGGCGTCCCATCACTCTCCAGGACGCGCGAGCAGCGCACCCGTTCCCCGTAGAACGACATCGAACACACCCCCGAAGCAGTGAGCCGATCCTAGCGGGCGGCCCGCATACTCGCGAAGGCGCCTACGCCGTGTTCGCCTTCAGCCACGCCAGCACTTCGGCGCCGTGTTCGTCCGGCTTCACGCGCGGCCACACCTTCGCCACATTTCCGGCCGGGTCGATGACCACCGTCGAGCGGATGATCCCCTCATAGGTCTTGCCGTAGTTCTTCTTTTCGCCCCATGCGCCGTACGCCCGCGCCATCGTGTTTCCGGTGTCGACGAGCAGCGTGAATGGCAGTTCGTACTTCTCGGCGAACTTCTGGTGGGAGGCCTCGCTATCGCCGCTCACCCCGATGACCCGCGCGCCGAGCGCCTCGATCGCGGCATGGTTGTCGCGGAAGTTGCAGGCTTCGCGCGTACAGCCGGGGGTGTTGTCGCGCGGGTAGAAGTAGATGACGGCCCACCGCCCGGCGAGTGACTCGCGGGTGACGGTCTCGCCGTGCTGGTCGTTGAGGCTGAAATCGGGCGCCGGGCTGCCGGCGGAGACGAGCGGCATGTCGTGGAACCTCGTGCGTGGTGGCGTCGAATGGTACGCGAAGAGCGGGTCTGCTCAGCCCGAAAGCTGCTGGGCGAGGGCCAGCAGGTGCAGTGCTGGCGGCGGATGCTGGTGCGCCACCACGTCGCGAAGGGGCACTTCGACCGGCTCTCCGCGCTGGCGGCCGACCATGAACCCCGAGCGCCCGGCGAGCAGGCCTTCGACCGCGCGCGCACCGGCTTCCGAAGCGATCAGCCGGTCGCGCATCGTCGGGCGGCCGCCCCGCTGGATGTGGCCGAGCACGACCACCCGGTACGGCTGGCCAAGCGCCTTGCCCACGATTTCGCCGACGGCGAACGCGCCGCCGGCCTCGTCGCCTTCGGAGACGACGATGATGTGGCTGCGCTTTCCCCGTTCGAACGACCCCTTGAGCTGGCCGATGAGGCTCTCGATCTCCGCCGACGCTTCGGGCACGACAACCCCTGCGGCGCCGCCTGCGACTGCGGTGTGGAGCGCGATTTCGCCGCTCGTCCGGCCCATCACTTCGACGAAGAACATCATCCCGGTCGATTCGCTCGTGTCGCGAATCTGGTCGATGGCCAGCAGCGCGGTGTTCACCGCCGTGTCGAAGCCGACCGTCTCATCGGTGCCGTACACGTCGTTGTCGATGGTGCCCGTGATGCCCGCGACGGGGACGCCGCATTCGTCCTGGAGCGCGAGCGCCCCGCGGAAGCTGCCGTCGCCGCCTACCACGATGAGGCCATCGACGCCTCGTTCGCGCATTTGGGCGGCCGAAGCCTTCCGCACCGCCGGGTCCATGAACTCCGGGCAGCGCGACGTGCCGATCATCGTGCCACCGCGCTGGATGATGTTGCCGACGGCCCGATCGTCCAGTTCGATAACCTCGTCCGCGACGTAGCCGCTGAAGCCGTCGATGTAGCCGGTCATGGCGACGCCGTGCAACGTGGCCGTGCGGACGGCAGCACGAACGGCGGCGTTCATGCCCGGGGCGTCGCCGCCGCTGGTGAGGATCCCGAGACGTTTCATCACCAGTTACTTTCCCTTCGCGGGCGAGTCGGCGCAACGCCCGCGAATCTGGTGACGGATGTTGCCTGCGTTGCAGGGCCTCGCAACGGTTCGTAGCATCCGGGCGATGTGGGAACGTTTGGGGCGAGCGGGCCGTGCACGAATCGCGATCGCGGCGGGAGC
>JBDHWA010000005.1:0-18145 GCA_039809945.1 Dehalococcoidia bacterium
GACTCGAACTTCTCGTTGCCCACGTTCCGCTGCGTCATCGGCGTCTCGATCCAGCCGGGCGTGATGGTGTTCGAGGTAACGCCGTAGCGGGCGAACTCCACCGCGAGGCTCTGCATCAGCGCGACCATGGCGCCCTTGGTGGCGGCGTAGGCCTCGCCGCGGGCCGCGCCATGGATCGCCGAGCCGCTCGAGGTGCCAATGAGCCGGCCGCCGTCGCCGCGCTCCACCATGTGCCGGGAAGCCGCCCGCAGCGTGAAGAACGCACCGTCCAGGTTCACCGACCAGACGCGGCGCCACACGTCCGTGGGCTGCTGGTGGAACGGAAGCCCGCTCCCACTGCCGACACCCGCGTTCGCGAAGCACGAATCGACCCTGCCGAGCTTGTCCAGCGTCTCCTGGAACGAGGACTCGACCTCGGCCTCATCGGCCACGTTGCACTTCAGGGCGAGGACGCGCGTGCCGTGGGCTTCGAGCTGCTTGAGGGCGGCGGCGTTCTTGTCCGGGTTGGTACCCCAGATGCAGACATCCGCACCCGCCCGCGCGAGGCCGTCAGCCATGCCGAGGCCGATGCCGCTGTTGCCGCCGGTCACGAGTGCGACCTTGCCGGCCAGATTGAATTCACCAAATGCCATGTGTCTCTCCTTGGCGCCGCGGACACACAGGGCTCCGCGGCTGTTGCTTCGAACGTTGTTGACTGCCGCGCGCTAGACGACGCGGAACTCTTCCAGCGGGTAGTTGTGGAGGCTCTTGCCGCCTTCCGGCGTCACCAACACCATGTCGCCGAGGAAGAGGCCGAGCCGGTCCGGTTCCGTGTAGGTGAGCGGCAGGACCATCACGGTTTCGTTCTCCACGAACGGCCGCTGGTAGAACTCGCCCGGCGGCGTGACGGGCAGCACCGGGGGTGTCGACCCGCCGGTGGGCCGCCCGATGGACATCACTTCCACGCGGTAGCCTGCCTGCAGGACCGGTTCGACGGCCTTCGCGACGTCCGACGGGATTGCCCCCGGCTTCAGCCCGGCGCAGACATCCTTCACGAGCTGGACCGTGTAGTCGTGGAGACGCCGGTACTCGGGCGGGGGTTCCTGGCCAACGGCGACGTAGCGGTTGATCTGCCCTGCGTACCATTCGTAGCTGGCCGCGATCTCGGTGATGACGATGTCGCCCTTTTCGATCACGCGGTCGGTGGGCGCCTGGGTGGGGTAGGCCATGACCGGGTTCGCCATCGGCGTCGACCCGAGCCACTGGAAGCAAAACTGCCCGCCTGCATCGAAGACGGCGTGCATGGCGGCTGCGTAGATCTGGCGCTCCGTCACGCCCGGGCGAATAGCCTTGATCATCGCTTCGAGGCCGATGTCGGCGAACTTCGCGCCCTTGTGCAGCCACTCGATCTCCTCGGGGCTGCGACGGCGCCGGAGTTCCCCGAACCAACCGCCAGCCGGGACAACGCGCGCTCCGGGAACCCGCTCGCGCAGTTCGTCCATCACCTCGTGCGGGAACGAGCCGACGGTGCCGATGGTTCCCTTGTCGAGGCCCAGCTCGAGGATGCGGCGGTACACGTTCGTCCCCGGACGGACATCGCCGAAGACGCACCGCTGGCCGGCGTTCGCACGGTAGGTGACCAGGCCAAAGTAGAGCGTTGGCTCTCCGTCATAAGGGAAGACGACGAAACCGGGGGCGGCGACGTGGTTCCAGTTGGAGAGCCAGTGCACGTCGGCCATCAGTTCCGCCATCATGCCCGGGCTCCCGGTGACAACCAGGCAGTCGACGCCGTTGGCCTTCATCTGCTCGCGAACGAGCGCGTACCGCCGCTGGTATTCGGCGTCCGAAAACCGCGGGTAGTAGGGCCGGTAGTAGCTGATAGGGTCTGAAGCTTCCAAGTTCAGATACGCTCCAGTTCAAACTTCATGGGACAATACGGCGGCCCTCGCCGTGCCGTCAACGGGGACCGTCGATGGGGCGCGGGGAGCAGCCCGTTCGCGCCTCACGCCTGCGGCCGGTCGGCGATGGCGCCCACTTCGTAGAGCGCCGCGATGGCGGCGTCATCGTACCCGAGCAGGCTGGCCAGGACGCTGGCGTTGTGCTCGCCGAGGCACGGTGCGTCCGTCCACCCTTCGGTGGTGACCCCGGCGATCGAAAACGGAAGGCCCGGGTACTCGTGGCGGCCCACGAGCGGGTGTTCGAGTTCGACGAAGAAGCCGCGCGCCCGGGATTGGCGGTCCGCGAACAGTTCCGGTCCCGAGAGCACCTGTCCGGCGGCGATGCCGGCAGCCTGAAGTTCGTCCATCAAAGCGGGGGCCTCGCGGGTTGCTGTCCAGGCGGAGATCGCCGCATCGAGGTCATCATGCCAGCGCAGGCGGCCGTCCGCCGTGCTGAGGCGAGCGCCGGCGAGGTCGTTCCGCCGCATCAGGTCGCAGAGCCGCGCCCACTGCCCGTCGGACTGGACGTTGATGGCGATCCACCGGTCATCCAGGCAGGGATAGATACCCGAGGGAACGGCGCCAGGGCAGCGGTTGCCCATGCGCGGCGGGCGCACGCCGGTCAGTTGCCATTCGACCACAGCCGGCCCCATGAACGCCGAGATCGATTCGAACTGGGAGAGGTCCACGTGCTGCCCGCTGCCCGAGCGAGCCCGGTCGACCAGCGCTGCCACGCTCGCACCCGCGGCGTGGATGCCGGCGACGTAGTCCGGGAAGGCGACGCCCATGCGCATGGGGCCTTCGCCGGGATAGCCGATAACCGAAGCCGTGCCCGATTCGGAGTCGATGGTCGTCCCGTAGGCTACGCCGTCGCGCATCGGCCCGGTGAGTCCGTATCCGGGCATCGAGACCATCACGATCCGCGGGTTGCGGGCGCTCAAGGTCTCGAAATCGATGCCGAGGTTGCCCATCACGCGCGGGCTGAAGTTCTCGATGACCAGGTCGCACCGTTCGGCGAGGGCGAGGAAGGTGTCGCGAGCGCCCGGCGCCGCCAGGTCGATGGCGATGCTCTTCTTGTTCCGGTTGAGTTCGTTGAAGAGGCCGTTGCGGTTCCAGTTCTGGGCGGCGCCGCCATCCGGGCCGAGCGGGCCGCGGCTGCCGGGGTGTTCGATCTTGATCACCTCGGCGCCGAGGTCCGCGAGCATGCGCGTCGCCACCGGCCCGGACCAGACGCGCGTGAGGTCGAGCACGCGGATGCCCGCGAGCGGCGCGCCCACGCCCCCGGTTGGCGCCGAGGAGGGCGTGCCGCCGGCTGCGGGGAGCGACTCGAGCAACCCCTGGTCTGCGCCGAGGGCCGGGGCAGCGATGGCCTCGTCCCGGCTGCCGCGGATGCGGAAGGGCAGCCGGGGCAGTTGCAGCGAACGCCCGCTCGCGTCCTCGGCGGGACGCCAGAACTTCCGCGCCTGGAGTTGCGTGTGGTGGAGCACTTCGTCGACTTCGAGGACGGGCGCGCAGGGGATGCGGAACGCCTGGCACTGCTCGACCACCTCATCGCGCGGGCGGGCGGCGAACCACGGCGCGATGGCGGCATCGAACGCCGCGAGGTTCTCCGGGAGTGTGGCAAGGGCGGCAAAGCGCGGGTCGCCGATGAACTCGGTGTGCTCGGTAAGCAAGAAGAGCTGCTCGAGCTGTGCCTGGCTGCTGGCCGCGAGCGCCGCCACACCGTCGGCGCAGTCGTAGAAGTTGACCCCGACCAGCGAGGCGTAGCGGTTGCCGGTTCGCTCCAGGGTGCGTTCCTGGTAGGAGTGGCGGGTGAGGGTGAACTGGTGGCCCGCGAGCAGGCACTCCATCGCTGAAAGTTCGACCTTCTGCCCGGCGCCCGAGCGGCCCCGCCCCAACAGCGCGGCCTGGGCTGCCACGAAGGCCGTCGCCCCGGCGAGGAATTCAGGAAAGTAGTGCGGACCGTTCAGCGGCTCCCGGTCGGCTTCGCCAGTAATGTACGTGTGGCCGCCAAGCGCGTAGAGCGTGGCGGAAGTCGCCGCATAGCCCGCATAAGGCCCGGATTCGCCGAACGGCGAGATCGAGATATGGACGAGTCCCGGAGCGGTCTCCCGGAGCATCTCTGGCGTGATGCCAGCCTCGTCCAGGAGCTGTGGCGAATCCGTGACGAGGACGGCGGCCGCGCGCAGGAGCCGGTGCAGACTCTCCCGGCCACTCGCGGTTGCGAGGTCGACCGCGACGCTCCGCTTGGCTGAGGCAAGCGTCAGGAAGGCGGCGCCGGCGTCCGCGGGCGAGCCTTCACCCGGGGAGCGCAGGGGATGACCGCCCGGCGGCTCCACGAGTACAACCTCATGGCCTGCCTGTGCGAACATCCACCCGCAATACGCCGCTGCGGGGCCCTGGCCGAGTTCGACCACGAGGAAGTCCGGCGTGGCCCCGTCAGTCACGGATGGCGCCTTGCGTACCGATAGAGTTGACCGCCTGAATCATTCTGGTAAGTATAAACCGCATACGCGTGATGCCCAGTAGCATGGTCGAACGCGGAGAGATTGCCAATGGCTGAAGAACAGGGAACTACCTTCGGATTGCGCGGGCATCGCATGCTCGACCCCGACAAGAGCGAGACGCGCCGGCGCGAGGTGCTCCATGCGGCCGCCCGCGTGTTCTCGGAGAACGGGTTCCACGCCTCCACCACCGAGGACATCGCCCGGGCCATGGGTTCGAGCAAGGGCGTCATCTACTACTACTTCCGTTCGAAGGAAGAGATCTACCTGGAGGTCGTTTCGACGGCGATCCTCGGAGCGCAGGAACGGCTCGAACTGATCCTGGCACAGGGGTTGCCGCCCGCCGAGACGCTGCGCGAGGCGATTCGCATCCACCTGGCCTACAACCTCAACGAGCAGGAAGAAGGCTACTACGCCATGCTCGTCATCAAGGATGTCCGGACAACAGCGCCGGAGGTCCGCGATGAAGTGCGGGCGCTCCAACGCAGGTACATCAAGCGCTTCGAATCCATCATCCGGCGCGGCGTCGAATCCGGGGACTTCGAGCCCCTCGATCCTGCGGTCACGAATCTCAACATCCTCTCCGCCGTGAACTACGCCTCGGACTGGTTCCGGCCGAACGGCAGGATGGACCTGGATGAGGTCATCGACCACATCGCCGACCAGTTGGTGGCGGGCGTGCTGAAGCGCGGTCCCGCGGGGGGCGCGCAATGAGCGGGAGCAACGGCACGGCCGGCTGGGGCCCGGAAGTCGAGGAACTGGAACGGCGGCGCGCCTTCGCCCGGCAGATGGGCGGGCCGGAAGGCATCGCCCGGCAGCACGCCAACGGCAAACTCACCGTCCGCGAGCGCATCGACCTGCTTGCCGACGAAGGCTCCTTTCGGGAGTTCATGGGACTCATCGGCCGCGCCACCTACGAAGGACTCGACCTGACGGGCTTCACGCCGAGGGCCGTTGTCGAAGGCTTCTGCAAGATCGATGGCCGGAAGGTTGTCGTGACCGGCGGGGACTTCACGGTGCGCGGCGGCGCCGGCGGAAGCTCCGGCGGGGGCATGGGCATGGAGTTATCGGCCAACCGCCGGGCGCTCGAATGGCGCGTGCCCTACCTGAGGCTGCTCGATGCGGCCGGCGGCAGCGTCCGATCGTTCGAAGAAATGGGCCGGACGTACCTCCCCGACGGGAACGCGTTCACCGCGCCCGATGTGCAACTGCTGCGCACCGTGCCAGTCGTCTCGGCGGTCCTCGGCTCGGTCGCCGGGCTGCCGGCGGTCAATGCCTGCATGGCGCACTTCAATGTGATGGTGAAGGGCACCAGCCAGGTCTTCCCCGGCGGGCCGCCGGTGGTGAAAGCCGCATACGGCTACGACATCACGAAGGAAGAACTTGGCGGCTGGGAAGTCCACACGAAGCTCAGCGGCGTCATCGACAACCTCGCCGAGAGTGAGGAAGAAGCGTTCGCGATGGCACGGCGCTTCCTCAGCTATCTGCCGTCGAACGTCTGGGAGACCGCGCCGCGGATCCTTGGCGAAGACCCGCCGGGCCGCGCCGACGAGTCGCTCCTCGCGATGATCCCCCGGAATCGGCGGCGGGCGTACGACGGCCACAAGATCGTGAACGCCGTCGTGGACGCGGGCTCGTTCTTCGAGATTGCCCCGGACTACGGCCGTTCACGGATCACCGGCCTGGCCCGCCTCAACGGATACCCGGTGGGCGTGCTGGCGAACAACATCCTCTTCGGCGGGTCCACTGGCATTGCCGAAGGGGAGAAGGTCATCCGGCTGATCCAGCTCTGCGACACCTTCCACCTGCCGATCATTTCGTTCGCCGACGAACCGGGGTTCACGGTGGGCCTCGAAGCCGAGAAGCGCGGAATCGAACGTGCGGGGGCGCGACTCGTCATCGCCGTTTGCCAGAGCCAGATGCCCTGGGCGACGGTGGTCGTTGGGCAGCTGTACGGCGTTGCCGGGCAGTGCCATCACCGCCCCAGCGGAATGTTCCGGCGGTACGCGTGGCCCTCGGCGAACTGGGGATCGATGCACATCCAGGGTGGCGCTTCGGCGGCCTACCGGCGCGAAATCGAATCCGCGCCAGACCCCGAGGCGAAACGCGCCGAGATCGAAGCCCGGCTGCAGGCCATCGCCTCGCCCTTCCGCACGGCCGAGGCGACCGGGCAGGACATCATCGACCCCCGCGAGACGCGCGCGCTCCTCTGCGAGTTCGTCGAAGATGCCCAGCCGATCCTGCGCACGCAGCTCGGCCAGACCGCGACGCCTTACACGCCGTAGTCCGCTCCTACCAGGTGCCCTTCGCGGTCATGCCACCGTCGACCACGAGGTCGTGGGCGTTGATGTAGGCCGCTTCGTCACTCGCCAGGTAGAGGACGGCGTGGGCCGTATCCTGCACGGTCCCGGCGCGGCCCACCGGGGTTGCGTTGCCCAGGTTCTGGGTGAGCTTGCGCATCTTCGCCTTCTCGTGCTCAGGGTCGAGGCCGCGGGCCTGGGCCGAGCCGCCGTAGAAGATGGGCGTGGCCACCGCGCCGGGCGAGATGCAGTTCACCGTGATCCCCTCAGGGGCGAGGCGGATGGCGGCCGTCTTCGTGATGTGCGTGACGGCGGCCTTCGCTGCGCCGTACAGCCAGTCGCCATTGGAAACGCGGATGCCATTGACGCTGGAGTTGTTGATGATCCGGCCCCACTGCTGCTCGCGCATGATCGGCACGGCGTGCTTCATGCCCAGCAGGACGCTGCCGAGGAGCAGGTCCATCGCGTAGTGGAACTGGTCCACCGTCATGTTTTCGAGTGAGCCCGGCGTGCTTCCGCCGGCGTTGTTGAACAGGATGTCCAGGCGGCCGAACGTGTCTTTCGCCTCGGCGATGGTGGCCGCGATATCGGCCTCCTTCATGACGTCCGCCTGGCGGAAGCGCGCATTCGCGCCGAGACTCTCAGCGATCGCCGTGCCCGCCTCCACTCCGCGCCCGCAGAAGACGACGCGCGCGCCTTCTTCCACGAACAGCCGGACCGTCGCTTCGCCGATGCCGCTCGTTCCGCCTGTGATAACCGCTACCTTGCCGTCGAGTTTTCCCAAGTCCTTGTCGCCTCCGTTTGTTGTTGCGATGACCGGTGTTGAAGAGCGCCGGCCTACCAGGTGTCGACCCAGCTGTGCTTCTTATGCGCGCGCGGCGCCGCCGGCGGGACCGAATCCAGGCCCATCACCAGCCAGCTCCGCGTTTCCGCCGGATCGATGACGTCGTCCACTTCCATCACGGTGGCGGCGTTCAGCGCACGCGACCACGCGTAGGCCTCCGCCACGTACTTGTCGTAGAGCGCCTTGCGCGCGGGGATGTCGGTGATGGCGGCGAGTTCGGCTCGGCGGCCGAGCTTCACCGACCCTTCGAGGCCCATGCCCGCGAACTCGCCCGTCGGCCAGGAGATGGCGAAGAACGTCTCGTCGAAGCTGCCGGTGGACATCGCCAGCGCGCCGAGGCCGTACGACTTGCGCAGGACGACGACGAAGTACGGCACCGTCAGGTTCGCCCCGGCCACGTACAGGCGGCCGCAGTGGCGGATGAGCGCCGTCTTCTCGGCCTCCGGACCGACCATGTTCCCGGGGGTGTCGATGAGCGAGAGGATCGGGATATCGAACGCGTCGCAGAGCTGCATGAAGCGCGCGGCCTTGTCCGCCCCGTCGGAGTCAATCGCGCCGCCGGTCGGTGAGTTCGAATTGTTGGCGACGACGCCGACCGTGCGGCCCTCGATGCGGACGAAGGCCGTCACCATCGAAACGCCGAACTTCGGCCGGAGTTCGAGCATTGTTCCTACGTCCGCGAGCGTTTCGATGACCTTGCGAATGTCGTACACGGCCCGGCGGTTCTCCGGGACGATGTGCCGGAGGATGCGCTGGTCGTGCGCTTCCCAGGTGGAAACGCGGCCCTGGAAGAACGAGAGGTAGTGCTTCGCCGCCGCCGTGGCCGCCGCTTCATCGTCGACCAGGATGTCGATGACGCCGTTCGGCTGCTGGATGCTGACCGGGCCGACCTCGCTGGCCGCATAAGCGCCGAGGCCGCCCCCTTCAATGACCGCCGGGCCGCCGATGCCGAGGCTCGAATCTTTCGTCGCGATGATGACGTCGCACGCGCCGAGCAGCACCACGTTGCCCGCGAAGCAGTAGCCCGAGTTCACGCCGACGATCGGTACGAGGCCGGAGAGCTTTCCGAGCTCGCGCCAGGTACGGACGCTCAGCCCGGCGACGCTGGCGGCAACCTGGCGGCTGGTGTTCACGTTCGAACCGCCACCCGTGCGGCCGCCGCCGCCTTCGGTGTAGAGCACCACCGGCAGGCGGTACTTCTCGGCGATGCCGAACATCCGGTCCTGCTTCTGGTGGTTCTTGCCGCCCTGGGTGCCCGCGAGGACGGAGTAGTCGTAGGACATCACCACGCAGCGGGCGTTCTCCCGGCCAACGAGGTCGCCGTTCACGCGAGCGACGCCCATCACCATGCCGTCGGCAGCCGTCTTGATAACCCGCTGCTCCAGCTCCTCGATGGTGTCCTGCCGGAGCCGCGCGGCCGTGACGATCGGCCCATATTCAAAGAACGAACCCGGGTCCACGAGGTCCGCGATGTTCTCGCGGGCGGTGCGCTTGCCGGCGCTGTGGCGCTTTGCGGCCGCCTCCTTCCGGGCTTCGTCCTTCGTCAGGCTGTGGAAGTGGAGAACCTCGGCGACGTCGGGCCGGATGCTGTCCGGGTCGGGGGCCGCTTCGGCTTCGTACTCGCCGTCTACGTCTCCCGGCTCGAGGAAGAGGATCGGGGTGTCTTCGTAGATCGTGTCGCCGACTTCGAGGGTGACTTCCCGCACCGTCCCGGAGAGTTCGCTGCGGATGATGTGCTCCATCTTGAGGGCTTCCATCACCGCCACGGGCTGGCCCTTCTGGACGCGGTCACCCGCTGCCACCTTGAGCGCGATGATCATCCCCTGCAACGGCGCGGCGATCGCGACTGTTCCCTCGGGCGCCTCGGCGTGCTGGGTTTCGAACACGGGCGCCGCCGGGGCGGCCGGAGCCGGGCCACGGAGCGAAAGCACGGCCAGCGGGTCGTTCGGGTCGACCTGTGAACCGGCCTTGCGAACCTCGCGCTCCTGGGGTTCGAAGTAGCGGGCGCGCTCGCGGTCAGCGTCGAGTAACTGGGCGGCGTGATCTTCGACGTAGCGGGTGTAGATGCCGCCCTCGGCCAGCGGCGCCTGGCTCAGGAGCGCCTGGAGGAAAGCGGCGTTGTGCCGCGCCCCGCCGATCTTGAACTCGGCGAGCGCGCGGCGGGCCTTGCGGGCGGCCGCCGGGAGGTCTTCGGCATGGACGATGAGCTTCGCGAGCAGCGAATCGTAGCGGCTGCTGGTGGCGTAACCCGCGTATCCGAACCCATCGACCCGGATGCCAGGCCCGGCTGGTGGTTCGTACGCGGTGAGCACGCCGCCGCCCGGGCGCGATGAGCCGTCGGCGGACATGACTTCGAGGTTCACCCGCACCTGCAGGGCGACGCCGCGCGCGGGCGGGACCTGGTCCTGCGTCAGCCCGAGGTCGCGGAGCGTGGCGCCGCCGGCGATCTTCAGCTGGATGGCGACGAGATCGAGGCCTGTCACTTCTTCCGTGACCGTGTGTTCCACCTGGAGGCGGGCGTTCGCTTCCATGAAGACGAACCGCTCGGCTGCGCCGGGGGCAGCATCGACCAGGAACTCGATGGTCCCGACACCGCGGTACTTCGCCGCAGCGCCGATCTTCACAGCAGCGGACAGGATCTCGGCGCGGACGGCCGGGGAGAGACCGGCGACCGGGGCGAATTCGATCAGCTTCTGCCGCTGGCGCTGGAGGCTGCACTCCCGGTCCCAGAGGTGGGACACCGCACCCGAACCGTCGCCGACGATCTGCACCTCCACGTGGCGGGCGCGAGGCATCAGCTCTTCGATATAGAGTTCGCCGGAGCCGAACGCCTGCTGGGCTTCGGACGCCGCCCGGTCATACGCCTCGCGGAGGTCGGCGACCTCGTGGACGGGGCGCATGCCACGTCCGCCGCCGCCGGCCACCGCCTTCAGCATGACCGCACCGCCGGGCCCGAGACCTTCGAGGAATGCGCAGCACTCCTCGAACGTGACCGGCCGACTCAGCCCTTTTACCACCGGCACGCCGCACGCTTCGGCCAGCAGGCGGGCCTGCGCCTTGTTCCCGAACTGCGCGAGCGTCTCAGGGCGCGGGCCCACGAACGTAATGCCCGCGCGTTCACAGGCTTCGGCGAACGCGGCCGACTCGCTCAGGAAGCCGTAGCCGGGGTGGATGGCATCGCAGCCCTCCTCCTGGGCCACGGCGATGATGGCCGCAGCATCGAGGTAGGCCGCCACCCCGGTCGCTCCGAGGTCCACGGCCCTGTCAGCGTGCCGGATGTGCAGCGACTGGCCGTCGTCTTCGGAGTAGATGGCAGTGGTGGCGACGCCAAGGTCCGCCGCGGTCCTCGCAATCCGGATGGCAATCTCGCCACGATTGGCGATGAGCAAGTTCTTGATCATCGGTTCCTCACCTGAAAGTCGTTTCCGGGCCTCGAACGGTGGCCCGGCGCTAGGAGATGACGCCCTCGGCCGCCAATTCGGCGATCTCGTCGTCATCCATCCCCAGCAGTTCGCTGTACACCGAAGCGCTGTGCTCCCCGAGGAACGGCGCGCGGCTGATTGGCAAGCGGTCTCCGTTCCAGGTAATCGGTTCGTGCTGGAGCAGCATCGAAATCCCGGCCGGGTGGTCGATCTCTTCGAGGAACCCCTCCCGCATCGGATCACGGTTCACGAGGTCGCCGACGTTTTCGACCGGCGAAGCGCAAACCCCGGCAGCCTGGAGCGCCTTGGCCAGCGCCCAGTCGTCCATCGAGGCGGTGCGCGCGCTGATGGCGGCATCGAGTTCGTTTCGCGCGGCGATCCGGCCTTCGAGGGTCTCCAGGCCGGGCCGTTTCGCCAGGTCATCGAGCCCCAGCACCCGGCAGAGGGCGACGAACTCCGCGTGGTCGCGGACGGAGATAGCGATCCAGCGGTCGTCGCCGGCGCAGGCATAGGCGCCGTGGGGCGCGTAGTTCCGGGAGCTGTTGCCCGCGCGCTGGGGCGTGTCGCCATTGACCGTGTACTCGATGAGTTCGGTGTCGAGCAGGTGGATCGTCGCCTCGTACTGGGCGAGTTCGATGAACTGCCCTTCGCCGGTGCGGTTCCGGTGGTGGATGGCAGCCGCAATCTGGAGTGCGCCGAGGTAGGGCGACGTGAAGTCCGAAAGGAGGGTGCCGAGGCCGAACGGTTCGCGCCCCGGGAACCCGGTGTGCGCGTTGAGCCCCGCCATCGCGACCACGCCATTGCCAACGGCCCGCCAGCTGCTCTTCGAACCCTTCAGGCCCATCACGGGCAGGCTGGCGACGATGATGTCCGGCTTCACCGGCTTGAGGTGCTCGTACCCGAGGCCCCAGCGGTCCATCCGGTCTGGCGTGAAGTTGGACGTCACGACGTCGGACTTCGCGACGAGCGCCTTCGCCAGCTCGATGCCTCGCGGCACGCCCAGGTTCAGCATGATGCTCTTCTTGTTGACGTTGCAGTCGTTGAAAACGCCGTTCGTCTCGGCGTGCGGCGGCGAAGGCTGCACGCCAACCTCGCGAATGCGGTCGACGCGGGCCATGGATTCGACCTTGAGCACTTCGGCGCCGAGGTCCGCGAGGAGGCGAGTGGTCAGGGGGCCGGCGATCATCCAGCAGAAGTCCAGGACGCGGATCCCGGCGAGCGGTTGCGGGGTCATCGGCGGGCCTCCACCGGGCTGGCGGCGCCGCACCACTCGCGGAACACCTCTTCGGTATGTGCGCCGAGCGCAGGAGGCGGCGCGGCAGCAGCCTCGTATGCCGACGTGGTAAACGGCAGGCGGAAGACCTCCAGCTCCTGGTCGAGTTGCTCGATGCGGACACGCTGGAAGAAGTCGCGTTCACGCAGGTGCTGGTCGGCCGCGATATCCGAGACGTCTTGCACGGGCACGCAGAGCATGCTGCGCTTCTGCGCTTCGGCAATCAGGGTGAGCCGGTCCATCGAGCCACAGGTGCGCTGCGTGATCTCAACGATCTCGGCGCCGTGCTTCATGCGGTACAGGTCATCGTCCCACGGCGCACGCGTGTACTGGTCGTCACCGAACAGTTCGGCGTACCAGCGGGCGAACGGGAGGAACGCCGGCGGATGGTGGTAGAGAGAAACGTACTTGTTGTCCGCGGTCAGGAAGATGGTCTGGCCGCTCACACTACCGAGGCCGTGCCGCCCGGGGCTGCGCTGGCCCCAGTAGGCGTAGTTCTCGTTGGCCGTCTGGATCGTGGTCCACATGACGGCTTCCTGCATGCACACTTCGACGCGCCCCGGCGGGCGGCCTGCCGCGGCCTCCATCACCATCGTCACTGCCGCCAGGGACGCCGCAAGCGACACCTGCTTGTAGGCGAGGTTGCCGGCCGCGTAGTTCGGCGGATCCGCAGGGTCCCCGTTGAGGTACATCTGGCCGCCGGCGGCGACCGCCGTGAGATCCGTGGCGGTGTCGGCTGAGTTCCGGCGGAAGACCGGCTGCACCAGCCCGACATTGGGGTAGGCGGCGGCGAAAGCGCCAGCTTCGAGGATGTCGCGCAGCCCGGCCGGGACGTCCAGCGGCGCAATGACGACCGCCGCCTGCTCGATGAGCTGGCGTACCTGCGACTGTCCGGCCGGGCTCTCGCAGTCGAGGGCCACGCTTCGCTTGCCGGCGTTGTAGAGGATGTGCGCGAGTCCGCGTTCGAGTCCGGGTTCGCCATTGACGAACGGGCCGCGCGAGCGTAGCCAGTCGCCGCCGGGATGCTCCACGCGGACAACATCGGCGCCGAGACCCGCGAGCAAACGTGACGCGAACGCGACGGGTTCGTCGCCGAGGTCGAGCACCTTCACGCCGGAAAGGGGGAACGTCATGGCTGTGGCTCCATGGGTGGGTTTGGCATGTTCAGGCCCGCCCTCGCCGGACGGGGTCGAGCATTTCGGAGAGGACATCGCTGAGGAAATTCAGTGCAAGCATGAAGATGGCGACGATAGCGGCCGGCACAACGAGATACCACCACGCCAACCTCATAAAGCGACGCCCGTCGAACGGATCGGCGGCGGCTCGATTTAATCTTGCACGGATAAACCGTTGGGTGCCGGGATCATATGAGTTGGCCCGCAGGCCCGTCAACGGAAACGAACGGGGAACAAGGGACGCCAAAGCGGCGTGTCGGCTCAACTGACGCCGGGGTCAGTCCCTGGCTTCGGCGCCGTCCCCACTGGCCACGAATACCCCGGCGAGCAGCATCGGCGAGACCTCCCGCGCGATGGCCTCCAGCGGCATCGCACCGTCGGGCCGGGCCCAGCGGAACACCGAGAGCACCGCGTTGATGAGGGTGTAGGCCACCAGCCGCGGGTCACGGCGGACCACCACGCCTTCGTCCATCCCCCGCTTCACGATGTCGATGAAGAGGTTCTCGTACTCCCGGTCCACTTCGCGCAGGTAGTCCCGCGCCGCCTGGGGGATCGAGGTTGGCCGGCGAATGCGGATCGCTGCGTAGTCCATCGGCTGCCAGCCGAAACGGATCAGGTCATCGACGGCCGCCCGCAGTTGCACCTCTGGGCCAGCCTCGCTGCTTGCGATCTTCTGGAGCCTGGCGATGGCGTCGCGGTTCACGCGCTCCACCAGGGCCACGAACAGGTCGGCCTTGCTCCTGAACTGGTAATAAATGACTGCCTTGCTGCAGCCCATGAGGCTGGCGACGTCATCGAGGGTGGCTTCTTCGAAGCTTTTCACGGCAAGGACGTTCGCCAACGCCAGCAGCATCTCTTCGCGGCGCGCGGAACGCTTCTCGGGGTTGCGGACGCGGTGACCCCTGAGACCAGTGACGGAATGGGCGGCTTCTCGGCTTCGTACCACCATCTACCTCCTGCTCAAGGCGTCATTGTAGCCTCGTGCTTGCGTAGGCCGGGATAGCGCAGGGGCGCCGGGTCGCCCGAAGATTATGCACATCCGTATAATCCAGCGCGTACGCCGCCGGGGTCCCTCGAGGCCCGCACCCGCGGTCTCTGCCGCTTCACAAATCCACACTTTCCCGGGCGAGGAGTTCCCCTGTGACCGTTTCACGTCTGCTTATTGCGAACCGGGGCGAGGTCGCCGTGCGCGTGGCCCGTTCGGCCGCCGAAATGGGCATCACCACCGTCGCCATCTATGGCGAAGACGATGCGACCAGCATGCATGTCCGCGCCGCCGACTCAGCCGAACTGCTCCCCGGCGCGGGCGCGGCGGCCTACCTCGACATCGAGCAGGTCATCGCCGCGGCGCTCCGCGCAGGCTGCGACGCGGTCCACCCCGGGTGGGGTTTCCTGAGCGAGAACCAGGAGTTCGCGCGGCGCTGCGTCGAGGCTGGGCTGGTCTTCGTCGGCCCGGCCCCGGAGACGCTGGCCGCCCTCGGCGACAAGACGCAGGCCAAAGCCATCGCGAAGGAGCACAGCGTGCCGACCGTTCCGGGCAGCGCCGGGCCGGTCACCGTCGAGGAGGCGCGGGCGTTCTTCGCGGCCCTCCCCAACGGCGCCGAAATGATCATCAAGGCGGTCGCCGGCGGCGGCGGCCGGGGGATGCGCGTCGTCGCGAACGCGGCCGAGGTCGACACCGCTTACGCACGCTGCCAGTCCGAAGCCGCGCGGGCCTTCGGCGACGGTTCCCTCTACGTCGAACAGCGGATGCCCCGCGCGCGCCACATCGAAATCCAGGTCATCGGTGACGGTACCGGCGCGGTGACGCACCTCTGGGAGCGCGACTGTTCGCTGCAGCGCCGCCACCAGAAGGTGGTGGAGATCGCCCCGTCCCCGGTGCTGCACCCTGAGCTTCGCCAGCGGCTCGCCGCCGATGCCGTGCGGATGGCCAGCGCAAACAGGTATCGCGGCGCAGGGACGTTCGAGTTCCTCGTAGCGACCGACGGAGCGGGCAGCCCCGGCGGCGCCTACGCCTTTATCGAAGCGAACCCGCGGCTCCAGGTTGAGCACACCGTGACCGAAGAGGTGCTCGGCATCGACCTCGTGAAGATCCAGCTGCGCATCGCCGGCGGCGCGACCCTTTCGGACCTGAACCTGACGCAGGACCGGGTGCCTGCGCCGCGCGGCCACGCCATCCAGTTCCGGGTGAACGCGGAGGAGATCCGGCCCGATGGGACGCTGCGGCCATCGGTCGGGCTCATCGAACAGTTCGACACCCCGTCCGGGCCGGGGATCCGCCTCGACACCTTCGCCTGCAGCGGCTACCGCACCTCCCCGGCGTTCGATTCGCTGCTCGCAAAACTGGTAGTCCACGCGCCCGCAGGATTCGACGAGGTGGTCGCGCGCAGCCGGCGCGCCCTGCGCGAATTCCGGGTCGGCGGCCTCGCGACGAACATCGCGTTCCTCCGCAACCTCGTCGATCACCCGGCATTCGTTGGCGCCGATACCTACACCACCTTTGTGGACGAGAACCTGGTGGAGCTGGCCGCGCCACGGGAGGACGACACCGCCGCCGCGGCAGGCACGCCCACCGGGCACACCGCCGGCGCGAAGGTTGACGCGGTCGACCCGCTGGCGGTCCTCGTTTACGGGAAGAGCCGCACCGCCCCGGCCACGGCGGCTGCGCCCGAAAAGGACAGCGCAGAACCGGGCGCCATCCTCGCTCCCATGCAGAGCACGGTAGTCAGCTTCGAAGTCGCCGCCGGGGACGAGGTTCGCAAGGGCCAGGACGTCGCGGTGCTCAACGCGATGAAGATGGAGCACGTGTTGAAGGCGCCCGTTGGCGGGGTGGTCCGCCGCCTCAACGCCGCGCCGGGCGACACCATCGTCGAGGGCCAGGTCCTCCTCGTCATCGAACCCTCAGCAGCCGCAGACGACGGGTCGGCTGTGGAGGATGCCGTCGACCTCGAACTCGTCCGGCCGGACCTCGCCCAGGTCCTCGACCGGCATTTCCGCACTACCGACGCCGCCCGCCCGGCGACCGTGGCAAAGCGCCACGAAACCGGCCACCGGACCGCGCGCGAAAACGTCGCCGACCTCTGCGACCCCGGTTCGTTCGTCGAGTACGGGCCGCTCGTGCTGGCGGCGGATGGACGCTTCACCCGTGAGCAGCTCATCGAGAAGAGTCCCGGCGACGGCATGGTCGTCGGCATCGGCACGGTGAACGGCGACAAGTTCGATACGCCAGCAAGCCGCTGTCTCGTTATGTCCTACGACTACATGGTGTTTGCCGGCACCCAGGGCGGCCGGAACCACATCAAGACCGACCGCGGCATTGCGGTGGCGAAATCCATGAAGCTCCCGCTCATCCTCTTCGCCGAAGGCGGCGGCGGCCGCGCCGGCGGCACGAGCTCGGCCGGACTCAGCTCCGGCGGGACACGCACCTTCGGGCACTTCGCCCAGCTCAGCGGCCTCGTTCCCCTCATCGGCATCACCACGGGCCGCTGCTACGCGGGCAACGCCTCGCTTCTGGGGTGCTGCGACGTCATCATCGCCACCCGGGACTCAAACATCGGCATGGGCGGCCCGGCCATGATCGAAGGCGGCGGCCTCGGCGTCTTCGCCCCGGAAGACATCGGCCCGATGGACATCCAGGTCCCCAACGGCGTGGTCGATATCGCCGTCGAAGACGAGGCCGAAGCCGTGGCCGTCGCGAAGCAGTACCTCTCCTACTTCCAGGGGCCGCTGAAGGAGTGGGACGCCGCCGATCAGCGGGCGCTCCGCCACGTCGTCCCGGAGAACCGTCTCCGCGTCTACGACCCGCGCGACATCATCACGACGATGGCCGACCGCGGCAGTGTCCTCGAAATTCGCCGGGGATTCGGGCAGGGCATGATCGTTGCCTTCGCCCGCATCGAAGGCCGGCCGATCGGCATTGTCGCGAACGACCCGCAGCACTACGGCGGCGCCATCACCTCCGATGGGTCCGACAAGGCGGCCCGGTTCATGCAACTCTGCGACGGCTTCGATATCCCGATCCTCTTCCTCTGCGACACGCCGGGGATCATGGTCGGCCCGGAAATCGAGAAGACGGCGCTCGTCCGCCATTCGAGCCGGATGTTCATCACCGGCGCGAACGTCTCGGTGCCGTGCATGACGATCATCGTGCGTAAGGCCTATGGCCTCGGCGCCATCGCGATGGCGAACGGGTCGTACAAAGAGCCGCTGTTCACGGTGGCCTGGCCAACCGGCGAATTCGGCGGCATGGGATTGGAAGGGCAGGTCAAACTCGGTTTCCGCAACGAACTCGCGGCGATCAGTGACCCCGAGGCCCGCAGGCAGAAGTTCGACGAGATGGTGGCGGCGGCCTACGAACGCGGGAAAGCGCTGAACAGCGCCTCCGGCTTCGGCATCGATGACACGATCGATCCTGCCGACTCGCGCCGCTGGGTCTCGGCCATCCTCCAGTCGGTGCGCCCGCCGCAGCCCAGGACAGGCAAGAAGCGCGCGGCCATCGACGCCTGGTAGCACCTGCGGTTTCGGGCCGTTCATCCCGCTCCCGGACGGCGCCGCTCAACCGGCGCTCGCACCGGAAATTTTCGCCTGCGCAAGCCTCCCCAAGGGTAAAACCGGTTGACTTTGGTACCTACCGCTCTATACTCCCGCGAATAATCCATAGAGTTGGATTACTCGCGTTTTATCCGGAGCCTGGAGGGGGCAATGAACGAAA
>JBDHWA010000006.1:0-17355 GCA_039809945.1 Dehalococcoidia bacterium
GGGACCGTGCTCGGATTCCCGCTGGGGCGCCTGATGATCGGCTACCTTGGCGTGACCGAATCGGGCGTCGACCCGGTGCCGCCGCTGGTTTCCCAGGTGAGCTGGAGTGCGGTCCTCACGGTCTACGGCCTCCTCGGGATCGTGTTCGCCGCGACCATCATTTCGCTGGCCGCGGTGTACTCGCGATTAGCCGTCCACCGCGCGCTGAGAATCGGGGAGCTATGATCGTGACTGCACCGCCTCTCCCGCCATCCTGTGCGAAGCGACTCCGCCCATGACCGACGACCTCTACATTCGCTGCGAAGACCTCTTCAAGATCTACAAGACCGCGAACCTCGAGGTGGTGGCCCTCCGCGGCCTCGACCTGAAGGTGGCGAGCGGCGAGTTCATGGCCATCGTGGGCGCGTCCGGCTCGGGGAAGAGCACGCTGCTGAACATCCTCGCGGGACTCGACACGCCGTCCGCAGGGCGCTGCTTCGTTGGCGGCGAAGACCTGCTGACGATGTCCTCGGGCGACATGGTGCGGTACCGGCGGAAGAAGGTGGGGTTCGTCTGGCAGCAGACCGGGCGGAACCTTGTGCCCTACCTCGACGCGGTCCAGAACGTGGAAGTGCCGCTCGTCCTCGACGGCGTGCCGGCCGGCGAAGCCCGCAAGCGCGCGACCGAGTTGCTCGAACTGGTGCTCATGGGCCACCGGCTCAACCACCGGCCCGAGCAACTCTCTGGCGGCGAACAGCAGCGGGTGTCGATTGCCGTGGCTCTCGCCAACCGTCCGCCGCTGCTCCTCGCCGACGAACCCACCGGTGAACTCGACTCGGTTGGCGCCGATACGGTCTACGAGGTGTTTCGCACGCTCAACCGCGACCTCGGAACGACCATCGTGATCGTCACCCACGACCCGGACATCGCCGCACGGGTCGACCGGGTGGTGGCGATTCGTGACGGCCGCACCAGCACCGAGGTCTTCCGGCGGGTGCGCTTCGAAGGCAACAAAACCGAGGTCACCCACGACGAATACGTGCTCGTCGACGGCGCCGGGCGGCTCCAGGTTCCGCGCGAATTCCTCGACCGCCTGAACATCCACGAACGGGCGCGCGTATTGCTCGGCGAAGGGCGAATCGAAGTGCTGCCAGACGGTACGCCGCGGGTTTCGCGGAGGGACGGCTAGTGGCCGGCAGCACCATCGAAGTTCGCGGTGTTTCGCGCCGCTTCAAGGTTGGCAGCGAAGAAGTCTGGGCCGTCCACGACATCAACCTCTCCGTGGCGAGCGGCGAGTTCATCGCGCTCATCGGCCGTTCCGGTTCGGGCAAGACCACGTTGCTGAATTTGATGGCTGGACTCGACCGGCCGACTGAAGGCGAGATCAGCATCGACGGCGAGCGGGTCGACACGATGTCGGAGGGACAGCTGGACCGGCTCCGGCGGCACAAGCTGGGGTTCGTGTTCCAGTCGTTCGGGCTGCTGCCGCTGCTTTCGGCGCGCGAAAACGTGGAGTTACCGCTGCGCATCGCCGGTGTCGGCTATTCGGCACGGCAGGAGAAAGTACAGCGCGCGCTCGACTTCGTGGGCCTCGGCCGGCGGGCGCACCACCGGCCATACGAACTTTCGGGCGGTGAACAGCAGCGGGTGGCCATTGCCCGGGCGCTGGCAACGGAGCCGTCGCTCATCCTGGCCGACGAACCGACCGGAGAACTGGACTCGGCGACAGCGACGGCGGTCTTCGGGTTGCTGCGCGAGCTGGCGCGCACCCAGGGCATCACCATCGTCACCTGCACGCACGACCGGCTGGTCATGGAGTTGGCCAGCCGCGTGGAAGAACTCGCCGATGGGCGGCTCGTGACTGGCGAGCGGCGCGAAGTGTGGGACCGCATCCAGCAGAGGGAACGGAGTCCCTTCGCGGCGGCGCTGCCCGCTGCCGACGGGGTTGAAGAAGGTGGTGGGCTGTCCTCGCTGATCGGCGCGGACCTTTCGCAGTTCAAGCCGGCATCGGAGCGTGTGGTGCGTGTGGCTGCGGAGCCGCACCCCGAGCCGCGCGCCGAGCAGCAGCCGAACCTGCGTTTCGGCGACCCGAGGCTGCGGGAGCACCAGTCACCACAAGGGCCGGATGATGGTTCGCCGAGCGACGGGAACCCGGCCGAAGAGCCGGAAGACGATGCCAGCCGCTGGGCGCGGCCGCGCCGTTAGACCAGCGCGCCGGCGGTGCGCAACGACCGGCTGAGCAACCGTAGGAGACGGGTTCGCTCCTGAGGGATGCGCTCGCCGAGCCGCAAGGCGACCATCAGCGGCATCCAGAGCGCCAACGCCTCGCGGTCAACCGGGCCGTAGCCGGACTGGTAGCCGCGCCGGGCAATGCCCCGCCCCGCGGCGATGAGCAACTGCTCGTGCCGTGGCGTGTCGTCGGGCGGCTCGCCGGCGTCGAAGGTGAGGAGCGAACGCGCGTGGTCGGCCATAGGGTGGCCGCTGGCCGCGTTCGAAAAGTCGATGACGACCGGCCCGGCGGGCGATTCGATGATGTTCCCGGGGTGCAGGTCCAGGTGGCAGAGACGGTCGCCGTCCGGGGCGAGCGCGAGAATTGCTTTGAGCCGCTCGCGCGCCGCTTCGGGGATGGTGTCCGATGTGCCGATGCGCTCTTCGACCAGCGCCCGCAGGTCACGAAGGCCGTCAGGGGCAGGCACGCCCGAGAGTTGGCGGTGTACCCGGCCCGTCGCGCGCCCAACCGCCCAGACGCGCCATGGTTTGCGGCTCGCGGCGGTCAGCCCGTCGAGGCCTTCGATTCGCTCCATGATGATGCCCGCCCGGCCCTCGATGATCGTTGTCCCAAAGACCTCCGGGGTGGGGATACCGGCCGCCCGGGCTGCCTGCTGGCCGGCGACCTCGCGGTCCGGGCGGTGACCCGGGTCCCGCATGAGCTTGATGATGCGGCCGGGGCCGTATTCGAACACTTCGGCTGCGCGGCCGCTTCCGAGCCGTGCGCCAGGGCTATCAGACATGTTTCCTCCGTGCCTGTGCCCCTCTCGTGCGAATAGCGTAACGGAGCGGCCGGGGGCGTGGGTAGGCGCTCCTTCACAGAACAAATGTTCTATACTGCACGGATGGCTCAGCAACTGCCTGCGCGGCCGCCGGGTGACGAACCCGTGCCGGTGTACGTCGAACTCCACGTCCACTCCTGCTGGTCGCTGCGCGAAGGGGCGAGCACGACCGACGAACTGATCGACCGCGCGGTGCAACTGGGCTACCCCGCGCTCGCCCTCACTGACCACGACAACCTCTACGGGGCGATGGAGTTCGCAAAGGCGGCGAAAGAGCGGAACGTGCGCCCCATCACCGGCGCCGAACTGACCGTGCTGGGCCCGGCGCTGCCGGAGCCGGCTCACATCACGGTCCTCGCAGCTGATGTCGAGGGCTACCGGAACCTCTGCCGCCTGCTCAGCCGGGCCTACCGCGTCCATGGGAAGGACACGCCGACCGTTGACGAGGACTGGCTTTTTGAACTGAACGCGGGCCTGGTTGTCCTCTCCGGCTGCGATGCGTCGGCGCTTGCGCGAGTGGTGCTGGCCCAGCCGCTGGCCGCGAAAGCCCTCGCCCGGCGCTACCGGGAAGTATTCGGCGACCGCTACTACATCGAACTGCAGAGCCACGATGTCTTCGGCGACGCGGAACGCATGGCCGCGCTTGCCGGCCTCGCTGAGGAGTTGGGCATCGAAGTGGTGGCGACGAACAACGTCCACTACCACGTTCGCACCCGCCACCGGCTGAATGATGTGCTGGTTGCGGTGCGCCACCGGCTCACGCTGGACACTTCGCACGAGGTTCGCCGGGCGAACTCGGAGTATTTCCTCAAGTCCGGCGAGGAGATGCGGCGCCGGTTCGCCCGCTACCCGCAGGCCATCGCAAACACCGGGCGAATCGCCGCGCGCTGCTCCTTCGACCTGACCACGGACCTGCCCTACACGCTGCCGGACTACCCGGTGCCGGAGGGAACGACGCTCGACACGCACCTGCGCGGCATCTGCGAGCGGGCGTTCCGGCGGAAGTACCACCCTTCCGAGGGGGCGATCTACGGCGAAGCCAAGGACCGCCTCGAGCGGGAGCTGACGCTCATCGAGAAGCACCGCCTGGCCGGGTTCTTCCTGATTTACTGGGACCTCCTCGAACTGGTGAACCAGATCGCGGTGGAGATTCACGGGCGTGACCCGCGGCTTGCCCCGGACGAACGGCCGGTTGGGCGCGGCCGTGGCTCCTCGGTCAGTTCCATCGTCTGCTACCTCATCGGGCTCTCGCATATCGACCCGGTGCGGAACAACCTCTACCTCGAGCGCTTCCTCAACGAGGAGTTGCACTCCCTGCCGGACATCGACCTTGACTTCCCGCGCGATATCCGCGACCAGGTGCTGCAGCAGATCTACGACCGCTACGGGCCCGAGCACGCAGCCATCGTGGCGGCCTTCCCCACCTACCGGTTTCGCAGCGCCGTCCTCGACATCGGGAAGGCGCTTGGCCTGCCGCTTCCGGTGCTCGCCAAGCTGAACAAGCTCGGCGGGAACTTCGCCAGCGCGACGGAGATTGCCCAGGAGATGAGCCGCATCCCCGAGCTGCGCAAGCTCACGGGGGCCCCGATCTGGCGCGACATGGTGGAGTTGGCAGGCCAGGCGGCAGGCTTCCCGCGCCACATCGGCCAGCACGTTGGTGGCGTCGTTATCTCGGCCGAACCGCTCTCCTCCGTGGTCCCGGTGGAACCCGCGCGCATGGACGGCCGCTTCGTCTGCCAGTGGGACAAGGATTCGGTCGACGATGCGCGTTTCGTAAAAATCGACTTCCTCGCACTTGGCATGCTCTCTGCCGTCGATGAGTGCCTCGACATCATCGAAGAGGTGAAGGGCATCCGCGTGGATCTTGGGCGAATCCCTCACGACAGCCCGGAGATCTACGCCTCGATCCAGGAAGGGGACACGATGGGCGTGTTCCAGATTGAAAGCCGCGCCCAGGTGCAGACGCTGCCGCGGACGCAACCGAACAATCTCGATGACCTCGCCGTGCAGGTCGCGATTATCCGCCCGGGGCCGATCATGGCGGGTGCGTTCCGGCCGTACATGCTCTACCGCGAGGCCCTCACGCGCGGCGAGCAGATTGATGTGGACTACGGCCACCCGGAACTCGCGCCGAAGCTCGCCTGGTGCCTCGCTGAAACCCTCGGGCACGTGCTCTACCAGGACCAGGTGCTCCAGATCGCGACGTCGGTGGCGGGATTCACCCCGGGGCAGGCCGACCGTCTGCGCCGGGCGATGAGCCGCAAACGCTCGTCCGAGGCGATGCAGGCGATCGCCAGCGAGTTCTACGAAGGCACGGACCGCGAGGGACTCAGCCGCGAAGCTGCGAAGGTAGCCTTCGACAAGATGGCGGCGTTCGCTGCCTTCGGCTTCCCCAAGAGCCACGCGGTAGCCTTCGCGCTGCTCGCCTACGAATCTGCGTGGCTGCGCTATTACCACCCGGCGGCCTACTACAGCGCGCTGCTCAACGCCCAGCCGATGGGTTTCTACGCGCCCGAGGTGCTCGCACAGGATGCGGCACGCCACGGGATTGAGGTGCTCCCGCCGGAGATCAACCAGAGTCGCGCCGGGGCGTACCCGGAAGATGGCAATGTCCGGCTTGGGCTCCTGCAGGTGAAGGGTATGGGCGGCGGCTGGCAGGACGTGCGCCAGCACCACCGCATCCCGGGGTATGCCACGCTGCCGGCGCAAATCGTCGCCGAGCGCGAGGCGAACGGGCCGTACCGGTCGGTGCGGGACTTTCTCGTGCGGACGCAGGTTTCGCGCGAGCAGGCCGAGATGCTCATCCGGGCGGGCGCCATGGAGGGCTTCGGCCTGCCCCGCCGCGAACTGCTCTGGCAACTCGGGCTGCTGACCGAAGCGCGGCCGGCGCCCGCACCCGCGCACGGGCGGCTGCAACTCGCGCTCGACCTGCCGACGGCGCAGGACATGGCGGAGTTGCCGGGGCTTTCGCCATGGCAAACGCTGGCCTGGGATGTGGAACGGCTCGGCCTCAGCCCGGGGCGCCACCCGATGCAGCTGGTCAGGCCGCTCCTCCACGAAGGGCTTATCACGAGCCGCCACCTCGGCGGGGTGCACAACCCGAACCGCCTGCCCGAGGGGATGGTTGTGGAGATGGCCGGCATGGTGGTCACGCGCCAGCGGCCTTCGACGGCCAGCGGGGTGATGTTCATGCTGCTCGAAGACGAATTCGGGCTCGCCAACGTAGTCGTCTACATGCCGTTGCAGGAGCGCCAGCGCGAACTGGTCCGGGGCGCGCCGTTCGTCATCGTCCGGGGGCGCGTGGACAACGAGCAGAGCGGCTTCCCGAACATCATCGCCGACTCATTCCGGCGCTGCCCGCTGCCGGGGTTCATCGAGGAAGTGCCGTCGCACAACTTCGGCTGACCGCGTACCCGGCCTCAGAGCATCTCCGCGATGGCGTCGGCAATCACGCTCACCGCGTGTTCGATGGTTGCCGGGTCGGCCGCCGTGAAGTTCATCCGCAGGGTAGCGGCGCCAACTTCTTCGTTGACGTAAAAGTAGCGCCCGGGCACGAAGGCAACGCCTCGCTCGACGACACGTGCCTGCAGTTCTACGGCGTCGAACCCCTTCGGACCTTCGATCCAGACGAACATGCCGCCCTCCGGCCGTGACCAGGTGAAGTCCTCTGGGAGGTGCCGTTCGAGGGCTTCGAGCATGGCCTGTTGGCGGGGCGCATACAGCTCGATGATCTTCGGGAGCTGGCGGTCCAGGTAGCCGCCGCTGAGGTATTCCGCGGCGAGGGCCTGGGCGAGCGTGTTCGTATGCAGGTCCACGCCCTGGCGGCCCGTCACCAGCCAGCGCTGGATGAACTCCGGCGCGACACAGACGCCGATGCGCAGGCCGGGCGCGAACGTCTTCGAGAGCGTCGTCGAATAGACCACGTTGTCCGTCGCCAGGGATTTAATTGGCGGGACGCGTTCACCGGCGTAGCGGAGGTCGCTGTAGGGGTCGTCTTCGAGGAGCAGCGTGCCGTGGCGCTGGAGGATCTCGGCGACGCGCTTGCGGCGTGCCAGCGGGAGGGTGCGGCCCGTGGGATTCTGGAACGTGGGCACGAGATAAACGAACTTCACGCGCTGGCGTGACAGCACGTCGTCGAGTGATTCGGGGATGAGGCCGTCCTCATCCGTTTCGATCTCGACGTAACGCGGTTCGTAGGGATTGAACGCCTGGAGCGCCCCGAGGTAAGTGGGCGCTTCGACCGCGATGCAATCACCGGGCGAGATGAGGATCTTGCCGACGCCATCGAGCAGGCTCTGGGAGCCGCTCATGATGAGCACGCCGTCGCTGGTGGTTTGCACGCCGCGGGCCGCGAGATGCGGGACCAGCGCCTGGCGCAGCGGCTCCCAGCCTTCGCTCGCATCGTACTGGAGCGCTTTCGAGCCGTACTTGCCGAGCACCGAGCCCAGCAGTTCTTCCATGATCTCGAGGGGAAAACTCTCCGCCGCGGGCAGCCCGCCGGCCAGCGAGATCATCCCGGGCGACGAAGCGACCTTGAGGATTTCGCGGATGGCGCTGGCCTGCATGAGATGGGTGCGCGTTGCGAGGAGGGTTTCGTAATCCATGCCATGCAGCATAGCTTGGGGTAGCCGCAGCCGCTGCGGTCACGTCTGGCGGCCGCCTTTGACGATGGTCCGGCCCTGGCGCGGGCCGTCGTACCCCTGGACGAACCAGCCGCCCCCGATGAGGTCGTGGTAGAGGGTGATGCGCCGGCCGTTTTCGAGTTCGACAGCGAAGTAGCGGCGGGAGATTTCGTCGCGCCACCACTCGTCGTCGATGCGCCAGTGGCCGTGGATGGTGCGGACGTTCACGAACCGGCCCTGGACCACGATGGCGGCCGGTTCGCCTGTGACGGTTGCCTCGACGACGGCCGGCCGGGGCTGGTTCAGGAGCCGTAGGCCACGAGGGCCACCTGCCGCTCGGGGATCCTCGACCATGGCTGCACCTCCACGATGCGGTAAACCTGCGCTTCGCCGGCGCGGGCGTTGAGTTGTTCGATGGACTGTTCGAGTTCGCGCTGGCGGCGCGGGCCAATTTGCCAGAGGTTGGCCTGGTGGGCGTATTCGCTGCAGAGCCCGGAGAGCGTGACGCCAACGCCTACAGCCGCGGCATCGAGTTCGAGCCGTTCGATTTTCCCGCGGAGGACGAAGAGCATACGGCTGGCGTCGCTCGTTGGTTCACGGAAGACGACCCGCCGCGAGACCTGTTCGCCGCTTTCGAGGCCCAGCCACCAGTCGACCTTGCGGACGGTCTGGCCGCGGACGTCTTCGTGGGCGAGGGCGCGGTTCAGCAGCGCTTCGGTGCCAACCACCAGCGGCTCACTCGATGCCGCCGGGGCGGGCAGGTCGAGTTCCTCGGTCACCTGTACCTCTTCGCGCTGGGGAAGGATGCGGGAGTGGTCTTCGCCACGCGCCAGGGCGCGCGCACGTGCGCCGTCGGGTCCGAACTGCGCCTGCATCGCCGAGACGGGTATTTCGGCCACCTGACCGAGCCATTCGAGCCCGAAGAGCCGCAGCCGCACGAGCATCACGGGGTCGACCGGGAGGACGTCGATCGGCGCGCGGGCGAGGAAGTCGCGTTCGGCGCCGGCGGGAACGAGTTCGATTTTGGATTTTGGGTTTTGGATTTTGGATTGGTGATTCTGCGCTGCCACGTGGGCGACGAACACGCTTGCCGCTGCCCCGAGTTGCACCGGCAAGCGCGTGACCGCCGAGATGCTTTCGTGGAGTTGGACGAGGTACTCCTCGTCGCTCAGGCCGTGGAGCCGGGCAAGGCCGCGCACTTCGAAGTGCAGGTGGCCCGGGGCGACGGCTTCGACCAGCGGGCTGCGTTCGCGCACGAGGCCAGCCAGCAACTGGGCTTCGGCGCGGGCGAATCGCTCCTGGACGGGGAGGAAGACGGCGTTCGGGCAGAGCGCCAGTGCACGCCGGAGAGTGGTCCCGGCGGCAACACCGGCAGCGGTGGCCTCGGGCGAGCAGGCGGTGACGACGGCGTGCTCCTCAGGCGCGCCGCCAACAATGACGGCCCGGCCAGCCAGTTCCGGGTGTTCACGCCGGGCCAGGGCGACGAGGAAGTTGGGAACAACGAGGCAAGCCACTTCCATGGGATCGGGAAGTATAGAACAAACGTTCTGTTTTTCCGAGACCCTGCTGACTAACCAGCGGCCACAAGCGCAGGTTGGGGCACTACGAGCCGTTGGCCGGTGCGCGGGTCGCGGATGACATCGACCGGGTGGCTGTACACCTCCGAGAGTGTCTCCGCCGTGAGGACCGCTTCAGGTTCACCAAGCGCCGCCATTGCCCCGCGATGCATGACCGCCACACGAGTGGCGTAGGCGGCAGCGAGGTTGATGTCGTGCAGGACAGCAACAACGGCCACGCCTTCATGGGCGAGCCTGCGGGCCTCACCGAGGACCATGTGCTGGAAGCGGATATCGAGCGCTGCGGTAGGTTCGTCGAGAAGAACGACGGGCGTGCGCTGCGCGAGAACGCGAGCGAAACAGACGCGGGCCTGCTCACCGCCCGAAAGTGTCGGGAACGACCTGTCTGCCAGGTGTTCGACTCCGGCTCGGGCGAGGGATGTCTCGACAACGGCGTTGTCCTCAGCGGGAGTGGACGACTTCTGGTGGGGCGACCGTCCCATCATCACGACTTCCCGCACGGTGAAGGCGAACTCAATCCTCGACCGCTGGGGCAGGACCGCGCGAACCCGGGCCAGCTGTGCCGGGTTTGTCTTCGCGGCGGGCCTCCCCGCGATGTTCACCTCGCCGGACGTCGGCTTCAGGTCACCTCCAAGAAGCCCGAGGAGCGTGGACTTACCGGCGCCGTTCGCGCCCACGATGGTCAGCACCTCTCCCGGGGAAACATCGAACGTGACGTCCCGAACCAGCCGCGCACGGCCGATGGCAAAGGTCAGGCCGCGTGTTTCGAGCAGTGGGGTCATGCCCAGCCTCCCTGGCGGTTGCGCGTTCGAAGGATGAGCCACACGAAATATGGCCCCCCGGCAAGCGATGTGACCACGCCGAGCGGCAGTTCGCGCGGGATCACCACGGTCCGTGAGATGAGGTCGGAGAAGAGGAGGAGGCTGGCGCCGAGCAGCGCCGAAGCTACCAACAACCTGCGATGGTCTGGCCCGATGATCAGCCGGAGGATGTGCGGCACGACGAGGCCAACGAACCCGATGATGCCTGCGAACGCCACCGCAGCTCCGGTGAGCAGTGCGGCCAGCGCGATAACGGAGAGACGCACCCGCTCGGTATTCACGCCCAGGTGGAAGGCCTCGCGCTCGCCGAGGACGAGCAAATTGAGTGCGTGCGCATAGCGAGAAACCAGAATGATCCCGGCCAGGGAAACGAGGAATGCTGCCCGGGCTGATTCCCAGGTTGCGCCGCCCACACTGCCGAGGGACCAGAAGACGATATTGCGAAGCTGGGCGTCGTTGGCATAGAAGGTCAGGAAGCCAATCACGCCGCCCGCAATGGCGTTGAAAGCGACACCGGTAAGGATGAGGGTGATGACTTCGGTCTTCCCATCGCGGCGCGAAATCGTGTAGACCGCGAGGGTCAGCAAGAGGCCGCCTCCGAAAGCAGCCATTGGCATTGTGTACGGGCCGAATGGGGCCACTCCGAGCATGATCAGGCTGATGGCGCCGAGCGCCGCCCCGCTCGACACGCCGATGATGCCGGGGTCGGCAAGAGGGTTCCGGAAGATCCCCTGGAGCGCACACCCTGAGATGGCGAGGCCAGCTCCGGCGCTCAAGCCGAGGATGACGCGCGGGATGCGGATGTTCCAGAGCACGGCATCCTGCTGCACGGTGTAGCTCAGGCCGGTTTCTAGGCCGAGGTGGTGGAGGAGAATCCCTACCACACTCGATGGCGAAATCTCCACTGCGCCGATGCCAACGTTGAGGAAGACGGCGACGGTGAGGAGCGCCCCCAGGGCCGGGAATGAGAGCCCGGCCCTATGAGTGAGGATGAATCGACTGACAGCGCGGGGCAGACGGAGCGGGTCCGCTCCACCCGCCGCCGCTGATGTTGCCGGGCCGCCCAAAGGAGAGGGGACATCCGGCGGCCCGGCATGTGATGCCGGAGCACGGCCTTCATCCATAGGATGTTCGTTCGCCCGAATCATCCCTTCAGTTCCGGGTGGAGCGCGCGAACCAGGTCCATCAACGCCTGGCCTGCTCGCGGCCCGAGCCCAAGAAGATACTGGTCATCGAAATCAACGACCCGCTTGTTCTGCCCGGCGGGGGTCTGCGCCATCCCCGGGATCTGGAGCAGCCCGTCGACGCCGCCAACGGAGGCGAGGCCCGCGCTCAGGACCAGGATCACGTCTGGCTGGGCTGTCACCAACGCCTCAGGGGTAATCGGGGCGGAACCCTTCACGCCAGCGGTGACGCCCGCATCTTTGGCGTTGGCGGCGCGAATCATCACGTCGGCGCCCGAGCCGGCTCCCATGATGAACTGGGTGGTCGCGCCGCGGAGATAGAGGAAGGCGACGTTCGGCTGTGAGGTGGCCTTCTTGGCCAGGGCCATCGCCTCATCGATGTCGGACTGCGTTTTCGCGGCGAGTTCCTTGCCGCGGTTCGGCACGCCGAGGGCTGTAGCCACGTTGATCAGCTTCTCGCTGATGCCTTCAATCGAGGTGGCGGACTTGAAGAGAACCACGGTAACGCCCGCGCTCTTCAGTTGTTCAATGACGTTAGCTGGTCCAGCGAGGTCGCTGCCGATAATCACCGTCGGTCGGAGGCTGAGGATGCCTTCGGCGCTGAGCGCACGCTGGTAACCAATGTTCTGCTTGGCCTTGGCTTCGGCAGGGTAGGTAGCGCTGGTATCGACGCCTACAACGTTCTCGCCGAGGCCAAGGGCGTAAACGATCTCGGCGAGGTCGCCGTTGAGGACGACCACGCGGCTGATGTCCTTGACCTGGATCTTCGCGCCGTCTTTGTCGACGACAGTTGCCGGGAGGACGGGCTGCGCTTCGGCGGCGGTGGTTGGAGAAGCGGCGACGGTAGGTGGTGTGGTCGCTGTGGCCGGCGCTGTCGTCGCCGGTGCAGCGGCATCGTCATCATCGTCACCGCCGCAGGCCGTGAGTGGCAGGGCGGCAAGCGTGAACAGCGCCATGAGCGCGATGGCGCTCCGGGAAATCCAATGGGGACGCGGCAAAGGAAAGACCTCCGAGGAATGGAAGGCGTCGGCCTTCCGTGTGCGGTTACTAAAATCGCACGTTAGCCTAGCCTAATGCAAGTAGATCGTTGATACATCTAGCAGAACGGTGTGATAGCTTTCCAAGAGGAGGCCGGGATCGGCCCAAGAAACAGGAGGCACACGATGTTTGTGGCAATGAATCGGTTCGTGACCAACGAAGGCCGGGGCGCCGATTTTGAGGAGGCATGGCGGACGCGGGAGAGCTACCTCGATGGGGTTCCCGGGTTCCTGCGATTCGCTCTGTTGAGGGGCGACGAGGCGAACGAGTACATCTCGCACTCCATCTGGGAGTCGCGCTCGGCGTTCGAAGCGTGGACGAGGTCAGAGGCCTTCCGGGCGGCGCACGGGCAGTCCGGGCTGAAGGGGGTTCTTGCCGGGCCGCCAAGGGTTTCCCTTTACGAGGCGGTCATCGAGCAGGAAGCAGGAATGGCGCCCATCCGCTAACCCAAAGGGTTCCCTTCGCCCCGGGGCCGGGCTTCGAAGAAGAGGCCCGGCCCTGGGCATAGGACAGTCAGTCGAGCGGCGGTGTCACAGCAATGGCTTTGGCTACGGCATCCTGGCCCATGTGGGTGAGCCCCGCGGCGGCGAGGGTGGCTTCGAATGACGCGATCGCTACTTCGATCTGCGAGTCGTCGGGAACCTTCGTCGTGAGGGCCTGGAGGGCGATGTTCGGGATGAACATCGCGTGGACGAACGCGTTGCCGCCCCAGCGTGCGCCAATGCGGAGGATTTCGTAGCTGATGCCCGCGACCAGCGGCATGAAGACGATCCGTGAGGCGGTCCGGACAAGGACGCCCTTATCCACGGCGAGGTCGAAGACGAAGAACGTGATGAGGGCGACGAAGACCACGACGAGCAGGAAGCTGGTGCCGCATCGGGTGTGCTCCTTCGGGTAGGGGCGCACCTGGGCCACCGTGAGCGGGCGGCTGGCTTCGTAGGCGTGGATGGTCATGTGTTCGGCGCCGTGGTACTGGAAGACGCGGCGGATGTCGGGCACAAGGCCGATGAGCCAGATGTAGCCCACGAAGAGGACGAGCCGGAGGATGCCTTCGACGAGCACGATCCAGAAGCGGTGGACGTCGAACGCTTCGAGGAGGTTCGCCAGCAGGATCGGCCCGGCGAAGAAGATGCCCACCACAAAGAGCAGCGCCAGCGCCATGGTGCCGAAGAACACCTTCTCCGGGAACTCGGCCTGACCTTCTTCGTCCCCCTCTTCCTCGAAGGCGATGCGCGACGAGTAGTTGAGCGCGCGCATGCCGAGGGCCATGGTTTCCCAGAGGACCACGACCCCGCGGACAAGTGGGAGCCGACGCAGGCGGCCGGTGTAGATCCCGCCGAGCTTCTCCGAGTGGGTGACGATGTGGCCCTTTGGGTGGCGCACAGCGACCGCCATATGCTCGGGGCCGCGGATCATCACGCCTTCGATAACGGCCTGGCCGCCGTAGTACACGTTCGCCGGGGAGGCTGCTGAGTTATCGGCCGCCATGACACCGCCTTGGAGGAATGAGCGCACCGCAGCGGCTCATGGGTCCTGTAGTCCCCGCATTGTCGCCGCTGGGCGGATTGCGCTCCAAGTACGGGCCCGGCGGGCACGAAAAAGGCGCCATTCCGGAGAAGGCGCCTTTCGTGGACTGCCTGGGGAAGCCGTGCTTAGCTGCGGTTGAAGCGGCGGTTGAAGCGCTCCACCCGGCCCGCGGTGTCGACGATGCGCTGCTCGCCCGTGAAGAACGGGTGGCAGACGTTGCAGACGTCGAGGTGCATGGTGGCCTTGGTGGAACGCGTCTTGATCTCATTGCCGCATGAGCAATGGATGGTGGCTTCCTGGTAGTTGGGATGGATTCCCGCCTTCATGGTCCTGGTTACTCCTGGCCTTCGGCCGCGTAGACGCTGATCTTCTTGCGCCGGCCCTTTGCGAAGGGCTCGAACTTCACCTTGCCATCGATGAGCGAGTAGATGGTGTAATCCCGGCCAAGGCCCACGTTTTCACCCGGATGGAAGCGGGTGCCGTGCTGGCGCATGATGATGGAGCCGGGCTTCACGACTTCGCCGTCGAAGTGCTTGACCCCCAGCCGCTGGCTGTTGCTGTCGCGGCCGTTCTTGGAACTCGAAACGCCCTTCTTGTGAGCCATCTCGTCTTAACCCTTCGAAATCGACTCGACGACGAGCCGAGTGACCTGCTGGCGGTGCCCAAACTTGCGACGGTAGCGCACCTTGTTCTTGTACTTCATGAATACGAGCTTGGGCGCGCGCCCATGCTGCGTGATTCGCGCTTTGACCGACGCGCCAGCTACGAGCGGGGCGCCGACGATGACGTCTGCACCGTCCAGTACCATCATGACATCGAAGTCAACCGTGTCACCCGGCTGGCCATCGAGGCTGTTCACTTCGAATTCCTGCCCCTCAACGAGGCGCAACTGGCGCCCATCGGCGCGTACGATCGCTTCCACAAAGGTTCTCCAAACGACTATGCGAAACCACAGTGTAGCTTCGACAGGTTCAACGGGTCAACGCGAAGGCCCCGGGCGGGAGTTGGGGCTGCGATGGCGAGGGAGACGTGCCCCGGCATCGCTCGCTCGTGAGAAGAGGGCCAGCTGCTGGCCCTCTTCTGGTAGATTCCTGATGATTCCGAGCCGTCAGCTCACGTCCGTCCGGCTCTGGCTTCCGCCTTCCCAAGCCAGACCTGACGGAGGCTTGGGCTCGTACGCCGGCCGTGGCGCCGCGGGCTCCGTCGGCGTCGGAGCCGGCGGTTCGCTTTGCTGCAGGTCGGACGGCGGCCACGGGTCGTTCGGGTCGCTGCTGAGGAGGCGCTTCAGCGTTTCGCCCTCGAGCGTTTCGACGTCCATCAGAACGGCGACGAGTTTCTCAAGGATCGGGCGGCGTTCGCGCAACAGCTGGCGGGCGCGCTCCTGCGCCTCTTCGATCAGGCGGCGAACTTCGTCGTCGATCTCTTCGGCGATTTTCTCGCTGTAGTTGCGGGTTTCGGAGATTTCGCGGCCGAGGAAGACCATTTCATCGGTCTTGCCGAAGGTCCGCGGCCCGAGGCGGTCACTCATGCCCCAGCGCGTGACCATCGACCGGGCGATACGGGTCACCTGTTCGATATCGTTCGAGGGGCCGGTGGAGGCTTCGCCGTAGATCATCTCTTCGGCTGCATGACCACCCAGGGCGCTCACGAGCTGATCCTTGAACATGCTCGGGGTGCGGTAGTGCGTCTCTTCGTCCGGGAGGAAGCGGGTGTAGCCGCCCGCCATGCCGCGGGAAACGATGGTGACCTTGTGAGGCGGGTCGTGGTGTTCGAGGAAGAAGGCGCAGACCGTATGGCCGCCTTCGTGGTACGCGGTGAGTCGCTTTTCGAACTCGCTCATCACCCGGCTCTTCCGCTCGGGGCCTGCGATGACGCGGTCGACCGCCTCCTCGAACTCCTTCATGGTGATGATCTTCTTGTTGCGCCGTGCGGCGAGGATCGCGGCTTCGTTTACGAGGTTCGCGAGGTCGGCGCCGCTGAAGCCGGGAGTCGACTTGGCGAGCGTGCCAACGAGGACATCATCGGCGATGGGCTTGCCCTTCGCGTGGACGGCGAGGATGGCCTCGCGGCCCTTCACGTCGGGAGCGTCCAGGATGACCTTGCGGTCGAAGCGGCCCGGGCGCAGGAGCGCGGGATCGAGGATGTCAGGCCGGTTGGTGGCGGCGATCACGATGACGTTCGTCCCGGTATCGAAGCCGTCCATTTCGACGAGGATCTGGTTCAGGGTCTGCTCTCGTTCGTCGTGGCTCCCGCCGAGGCCGGCGCCGCGCTGGCGGCCGACTGCGTCGATTTCGTCGACGAAGACGATGCAGGGGGCGTTCTTTTTCGCCTGGTCGAAGAGGTCGCGGACGCGGCTGGCGCCGACACCGACGAACATTTCGACGAACTCCGAACCGGAGATGCTGAAGAAGGGCACGCCCGCTTCGCCCGCGACTGCGCGGGAGAGGAGCGTCTTACCGGTGCCGGGAGGGCCAACGAGCAGAACGCCCTTCGGGATGCGCGCGCCGAGGGCGGCGAACTTCTCCGGGTACTTCAGGAACTCGACCACTTCGGCCAGTTCTTCCTTCGCTTCATCGACACCGGCGACGTCGACGAACGTGACGGTGACCTTGCTGCCAGTGAAGAGGCGGGCGCGGCTCTTGCCAAAGCTCATCGCCTGGGAATTCGAACCCTGCGCCTGCCGCATGATGAGCAGCAGGAAGAGGCCGAAGAGGAGGAACGGCAGGACGTTGAGGAGCAGGCCGAGCCATGGCCCGAATCCGGATGAGTCCTTGTATTCGAGGTCCACGGCGGCAGGGTTCGCAGCTGTTGCCGAAGAGCGGCTGAGCGCGATGCCCTTGTCGGTCAGGACCTGTTCGACGTCGGTGTTCGGGCCGATCTTGGCCGTCTTGATTTCCGGCTTGCCGTTGGTGTCTTCCTTGGCATAGGTGACGGTGAGGTCACGGCCGTTCACTTCGATCTTCTGGATCATGCCGGTCTTGGCGTCTTCGAGGACCTGGCCGAAGGCGACCTTCGGGTGATCGGCTCCGCTATTGAAGAACGCGAAAACGATGGCGATGACCGCCACGAGGATGAGCAGGTAAATGAAACTGTTGCGTAGCCAGCGCGAATACAAAATGCAGCACTCCGGGGTCGCGGTCGGGGTGTACCGCGCCGATCGTTTTTCGAGTATAGCAGACCCGTTGGCCGCGCCCGCGCCCGGGTGGTAAGCGGGCCTTCACTGGCATCCATGATCCCAGTGGAGCGGCGGGGCTCTCCTTGAATAACGTCTGGCCGGGGCGCGCCCCGCAGATCGCATCCGCGGCAGCGCGGCAATTCGCACCTGTTGGTCGCTATTCCTGGCTCGTGGACCGCCACCGCGCATCGCTCAACGGGCGGTTCCCGCGTACGCTTGGCTGCTACACAACCGCTTTCCCGCAGGAGTTCAACTTGAAGCTTGCTTTCGTTGGAGGCACCGGCCCCGAGGGCCTCGGTCTCGCCATGCGTTTCGCCCGCGCCGGGCACGAAGTCGCCATCGGTTCCCGGTCCGCCGAGCGAGGCGAAGAGGGCGCCGCGCG
>JBDHWA010000007.1:0-16963 GCA_039809945.1 Dehalococcoidia bacterium
GCAGGCATCACGAAGATGATCGGGGCGATGTACATCACCGCCCGGTCCGACTCCTTCGGAGTCAGCGCTTCCTTGGTCAGCAGCTTGATTGCGTCGGCGATCGGCTGCAGGAGCCCGAATGGGCCAACGCGGTTCGGGCCGTAACGGGACTGGATGCGGCCGATGAGCTTCCGTTCGCCGTAGACACCGACGTAAAGCTGCGACGGAAGGACAAAGATCAGGAAGCTGGCGACAAACCCGATGAGCGCCGCGAGGACGTAGACCACGCCGAACGGCAGAATCTTGTCGGCGCCGTCCAGGATGGCATCGGACAGATTCGCAAGGTCGCGCAGGTCGTACCAGTGGTCAGTAGCGAGAGCGAGAACGGGAAGGCTCACCGGTCAATCTCCCCCACAACGATGTCAATCGAACCAAGGACCACGATGGCATCAGCCACGGTGCCGCCCACAGTCATCTCGCGCAGCGCCGACAGGTTGATGAACGAGGGCGGGCGAATGTGGAAGCGGTACGGCGCCGGTCCCTCATCGCTGACCAGGTAGTACCCGAGTTCGCCGCGTGGGCTTTCGATGCGAGCGTACGCTTCGCCCTTGGGCGGTCGGAGCGCGAGCGGCACCTGCGTGGAGTGCGGACCCGACGGCAGACCGTCGAGCGCCTGCTCGATGATGCGAAGGCTCTGGCGCATCTCTTCGAGGCGCACAATGAAACGGTCGAAGGAATCGCCCTGGTAACCGATCGGGATATCGAAGTCGTACTGCTCGTACCCGCAGTACGGGTCGGCCTTGCGAAGGTCCCAGGCGATCCCTGAGCCGCGCAACATCGGCCCCGAAAGGCTGGCATTGGTCGCCATCTCGGGTGAAAGCACACCAACACCGCGGGTGCGGGACAGGAAAATCTCGTTCCCGCTGAGCAGGTCTTCCATTTCCTGGAGGAACGGCGGGAAGTCGTTCAGGACCTTCCTCACCATCGGCTCGAACTGTGGGCGCAGGTCAAAGGCAACGCCACCGATGCGCATGTAGTTGCACGTGAGGCGAGCGCCCGAGGTGACTTCGAAGATGTCGAGGATCTTCTCGCGTTCGCGGAAGGCCCACATGACCGGCGTCTGCCACGCGCCAGTGTCGTTCGAAAATGCGCCGATTGCCATGCAGTGGCTCGCCAGCCGCTGCAGTTCGGACATGATGACGCGGATGGCGTTTCCGCGAGCGGGCACTTCGATCCCGGCGAGCTTTTCCACCGCGAGGCAGTAGCCCAGGTTGTTGGACATGCTGCTCAGGTAGTCGGTGCGGTCAGTGAATGGGATGTTCTGCGTGTAGGTGCGCTCTTCGGCGAGTTTCTCCATCGAGCGGTGGAGATAACCCATCACCATCTCGGCCTCGAGGACTTTTTCGCCGTCAACGGTCGCCTTGATCCGGAACACGCCGTGCGTCGACGGGTGTTGAGGTCCAATGTTGAGGATGAACGGTTCAGACTTGATGGTCTGTGTCATTCGATCACCTTCACGGGCGGTTCCTGTCGCGGCGCAACGCCTGCGAACTCGCCGAGGCCCGGCTGCAACCCGCCCGGCATCGAAAGGAAGTCCTTGCGCAGCGGCCAACCGGGATACCCCTCCCAGAGGAGGATCCGGTAGAGGTTGGGATGCCCCGGGAACTTGATGCCGTACAGGTCGTACGTTTCGTTCTCCTGCATCCAGGCGCCGTGGAAGACCGGGGTGACACTCGGCACTTCCGGCTTTTCCCGGTCCCACGTCTCGACCTTGAAGAGCGCGATGTGATTCTGGACGAACGACTGGATGTGGTAGACCACCTCCATGTGGTCCCAGAAATCGACCCCACAGAGGTTCGTCAGGTGCACCAGGTCGGTCTCAGGCGAGGATTTCAGGGCATCGAGCGTCTGTACGAGGTGCTCCGGCTTCAGGTAGCACGCGGTGTCCGTCGTCTTCGCGACCGAACCGGGGACAGCAGCTTCTGCCATGGCCGCGGCTTCGGCGCCGCTCAATTCGCGCGTCACAGCTTCCACTCCAGCGCGCGCTTCCGCCACGCGTAGAGGATGCCCAGCGAGAGGATGCCGATGAAGGCCATGCCTTCGAAGTACCCCTGCCAGCCGACCTTGTCGAACACGCGGGCCCACGGGAAGAGGAAGATCACTTCCACGTCGAACAGCACGAAGAGCAGGGCGATGTAGTAATAACGGAAGTTGAACTGGACGAGGCTCGGGCCCTCTGTGCGGAGGCCACACTCGTAAATGTCGTCGCGAACCGGGTCAGGCTGGCTGGTTGGCCGAATCTTGACGTATTGGAATGCCCAGGATGTTACGAGGGCTCCAAGGGGAAAGACCAGCGCGATGATGACGAGGATGCCGATGTGGCCATATTCGTAAAGCACGCGCCAAACCGTTTGTGAAATTCGTCCCTAAGGGACGGCGCTGACTATAGCACGGGGGTAAGAGCGGGACAAAAGCGGATGGCCGGAAAGCGAAACGGGCCCCGCGGGGGCGGAGGCCCGTTGGAGGCTGCCTGCGGAAGGTTCACTTGCGCCCCCAGGTGATTCCTTCCGCGGGCGGCCTCGTTTCCGAGTTTCGCGGCATCCCTGGCTCCATTCGCCATCCCCCGGCAAGCCGCCCGTAAAATGCCCGAAAAATCCGCCTGCTGCGAGCGCCCCATGCCAGAACCCGTCGTCGGCCTCATCGGTTGCGGTCACATCGGCCGCTTCCATTCCCGGAACCTCCGCGGTTCGCTGCGATCGGAGTTGGTCCCCGGCCAGTACGTCGCGGTGTGCGACCGCGAGGTCGAGCGCGCCCACAGCTTCGCCGCCATCACGGGGGCAGCCACGGTTTCGGGATCTGCACAGGACGTGTTCGAACGCCCCGGACTGAACGCGGTCTACATCTGCACCGAGACTTCCGAACACCCGGCCCTGGTCGTCGAAGCGGCCCACCGCGGGCTCCACGTCTTCTGCGAGAAGCCACTCGCCCGCAGCCTGCCGGAAGTCCAGAGCATGGTCGAGGCGGTCGAAGCCGCAGGCGTCATCAACCAGGTCGGCCTGGTGCTGCGCTACTCGCCGGTCTTCACGGTCCTCAAGGACCTCATGTCCCAGCCGGGGCTCGGGCCGCTGCTCACCGCGCACCTTCGCGACGACCAGTTCTTCCCGATTCGTGGCCACTACGCCAGTTCGTGGCGGGGCAACTTCGCCCAGGCCGGCGGAGGCACGCTCATCGAGCACTCGATCCACGACGTGGACCTGTTCCACTGGCTCTTCGGCGACATCACCGCGGTGCGCTGCCACACGCGCTTCACGACGGAGCACGCCGGCATCGAAGACGTCGCCATCGCCACCTTCCAGCACGAAGGCGGGTTTCAAACCTCGCTCAGTTCCATCTGGCACTCGCTGGACGATCGACCATCGACGCGCCACCTCGAAGTCTTCTTCGATGGGGGCTACTTCGCAACCGACGACGACTTCCTCGGCCCGATCAGAGTCCAGGGGCGCACCGGCGCGGTGACCGTCATGTCCGCTGAGGAGGTGTTCGACCGCTACTGCGCGATCGCTGGTATCGGCGGCGAAGAAGCGAACCTCGCACGGCTTGGGATGTACGAAGACCTGAGCTTCCTCCGCTGTGTCCACGAAGAGCGCGCCGCGTTCCCCGACTTCCGCACTGCGCTCCGGGCCCACGAAGTCGTGGACGCTTGCTATAGGAGCGCGAGGGGGTCTCGTGAGTTGGTGGTCCGCGAGCCATAGGTTCGGACTATGACTCAACGAAAATACGCTTTCCGGGTCGATACCGGTGCGCTAACATCGGCAGAACGAGCGCCATGAAGCCTAGCGAAGGGACGCCCACGCGCGCCCGAGGAGCCAACAATTTGACGACCGAAACGCTGAAGGACCTGTACGAAGTCGGCGAAGCGCCACCGTTGGGTCATATCCCTCCCCGAATGTACGCACAGGTGATTCGCCAGAGCCGCTTCGGTGAGCCCCGCCAGGCTTTCGAACAGGAGATCATCGAGACCCCGGAAATCGGCCCCGACGATGCCCTCGTTTACGTGATGGCTGCGGGCGTGAACTACAACAACGTCTGGGCGGGCCTCGGCTCTCCCGTCGATGTCATCGGCGCCCGCCAGAAGAGCGGCCAGCCGTGGGACCACCACATCGGCGGTTCTGATGCCTCTGGCATCGTCTGGCGGGTCGGCAAGAACGTCACGAACGTTAAGGTTGGCGACGAAGTTGTCGTGCACTGCGGGACGTGGGACATCAACGCACCGGAAGTGCTGGCCGGCGAAGACCCGATGTTCAGCCCGAGCTTCAAGATCTGGGGATACGAGACCACCTGGGGTTCATTCGCCCAGTTCACGAAGGTTGAAGCGCACCAGTTGATGCCGAAGGCCAGGCACCTGAGCTGGGAAGCGGCTGCCGCGCCTACCCTCGTCGGTTCAACCGCCTATCGCATGCTCTTCGGATGGCCCCCGCATAACGTCCGCGAAGGCGACGTCGTCCTCATCTGGGGCGGGGCCGGCGGACTCGGCTCGATGGCCATCCAGTTGGCCGCCAATGTTGGCGCGAAGCCCATCGCCGTCATCGGCAACAACAACAAGGTCGACTTCTGCAAGCGTCTCGGCGCGGTCGGCTGCATCAATCGCAAGGACTTCGACCACTGGGGCCGCCTCCCGAACTGGGACGATGCGGGCCCGACGGCCGAATTCACCGCGGGCGCCCGCGCGTTCGGCAAGGCGATCTGGGACATCCTCGGCGAACGCAAGAACCCGCGCATCGTGTTCGAACATCCCGGGCAGGACACCGTTCCCACGTCGCAGTTTGTCTGCGATACCGGCGGCATGATCGTTATCTGCGCCGGGACCACCGGGTACAACGCCGACGTCGACCTTCGGTACCTCTGGATGCGGCAGAAGCGGCTCCAGGGTTCGCATTTTGCAAACGACGTCCAGGCCAACGCCTTCAACGACCTCGTGGTCGCGGGGAAGATTGACCCGTGCCTCTCCCGGACGTTCGCGTTCAACGAGACCGCGGAGTGCCACCAGCTGATGTACGAAAACCGTCACCCCGATGGGAACATGGCCATCCTCGTCGGCGCACCGCGAACCGGGATGACAACGATCGCCTAACGCGAACCATCCGATGAACACGAGGAAGCCAGCCCGTCCGGCTGGCTTCTTTGTGATCGGGCCGAGTAGTCGGCGCCTATTTCCCGCCGGCAGGGAGCGGCTCTTCACCCGGCATAGCCAGGATCGGCCCGTCCGGCGGCGCGGGATTGCTCGTCAGGAGAATCGGCGATGTCCGGCCGAACGTGTGGCCGGGGTTGAAGATGGCGATGAGGGCCATGCAACCCACCACGATGCCGCCCTGTGCGATAAACATGTTCGTTACACCGATCGAGTCAGCGACCTGGCCGAGAGGGAACGCCATCAGCGGCATCGCACTGAAACTGAGCATGCTGATGCTCATCACACGTCCGTAGAACTCGGGCCGGGCGCTGTCCATGAGGAGCGTGCTGTTGAGCGTCTGGTAGGCGGTGAGTGACAGCCCGAGGACAAGAATTGCGGCGATGGCGCCGCTATACCCGAAGCTCCGCGATGCAAGAGCAAGCAAGATGAGGCCGGCGCCCCCAACCACGCCGGACATGAGCTGAACCAGCGGCTTGCGATCGAACGTGGTGAGCGTTGCGACACCGAGCGAGCCAACCAGCGCTCCCAGGCCGGAAACGGACTGCAGGATGCCGAACGCACCGTCGCCCTTGCCCAGGTCTTCTTTCACGAAGCCAGCCAGCAGCATCACGTAGGGCATCGCGAAGAAGCTGATCACCAGCATCGAGAGGTTGAGGCTGCGAAGCCGGGAGTCGCCCACGACGTAGCTCAGGCCGTTTGCGATCTCGCGGAACATATTGCCGCGGTTCCGCGCGGCAACATGACCGATCCCGGTCGGGACGAACAGGAGAAGCGCGCAGGAGACCACGTAGAACCCGGCCTGGGTGAGGTACACCGATTCCAGGTTCCAGACCCCGGCCATCGTGCCAGCAACAGCGGGGCCGAAGAGGCGCGTCACATTCATGGCCGAGTTGGACATTGCCATCGCACTCGTCACGTGCTCGGGGCCTACCACCTGGGCCATGAGCGGGCTGCGGGCAGGCATGCCGAGCGCCATCGCGGTGCCACCCGCAAGGCCGAGCACGAACAGCCACTCGATCGTGATCGTGTCGGTGATGAGCATCGCTGCGTTGATGAGAGCGAAGGCCCCGGTGGCTACCTGCGACATGAGCGTCAGATTGCGCTTTTCGAAACGGTCAGCGAGCGACCCGCCGATGAGGGAGAAAAAGAGCATCGGAAGGCCAAAGGAGAGCGAAATCAGGCCCACAGCGCTGTATGACTTCGTCAACTCCCAGGCGAGCAACGCGCGGGCAATCTGCTGCATCTGCATGCCGGTGAACGAAAAGAGGGACGAGAACCAGAGGAAGCGGTAGTTCCGGTTCTGGAAGACCACCATCGCGGCGCGCATGGAGGGTTTCTGGCGGGATGGACCGCCGGCGCCGGGCAACGGCGAGGGCGATTGCCGGGACTGCGCCACTCGCAAACTCCTGAGGCAGTCACCCGGTTTTAAACCGGGCCAGCCAGTTCACGCGATAGTAATCAATACCAACCCCTTACGCGAGCGTTAAGGTGAACTTCGTCTCCCACGTTCCCTCGGGGTGCGGCTCCGGCGGACAGGGACCAGTCAGGAACGCTTCTCGCAGGGGCCCTGATACTCCGCACGATTACGAGCCGTGGCGTCGGACGGTCCGGGCAATGACCTGACAGTTCTTCGTCCGTACCCACCGCCTCGGGCATACTGGCTGGCACACTTCGACTGCAGGAATCACCACATGGCCCGTGACTACGCCGCTGACATCGCCGACCCACTGGCGCAAGAGATCGTCTCCAACGTCGGGCGCTGGGTTGACCGCGAGGTCAAGCCCGTCGCCAGCGAATTCGAACACGCCGACGAGTTCCCGGAGCCGCTGCTCAAGGGCATGTCCGAAATGGGACTCTTCGGGATCAAGATCCCAGAGGCGTACGGCGGCCTCGATCTCACGTTCGAATGCTACGCGGGCGTCTGCATGGAGCTGGCGCGCGGTTGGATGAGCCTCGCGGGCATCATCAACACCCACGTCCTCGTCGGCTACGCCATCAGCGAGTACGGCACCGAGGAACAGAAGAAAAAGTACCTCCCGCGGCTTGTCGAGCCGGAAATCCGCTGTGCGCTCACCATCACGGAGCCGGACGCCGGTTCCGATGCCCAGGCCATCAAGACCACGGCGAAGCGCGACGGCGATGACTACATCATCAATGGCCAGAAGATGTGGGTGACAAACGGCCACCGCGCAGGCGTGTACCTCGCAATGACCAAGACGGACCCGACCGCGAACCCGCGGCACAAGGGCATCTCCGCCTTCCTCGTGGACCAGGGCACTCCCGGGTTCACGCCCGGCCGCAGGCTCGAGAAGCTCGGCTACAAGGGTGTCGAGACCACCGAATTGACCTTCGACGACTGCCGCGTTCCGGCCACGCAGATGCTCGGCGGCAAAGAAGGCAGCGGCTTCCAGCACATCATGAGCGCCCTCGAAGTCGGCCGGATCAACGTAGCGGCCCGCGGCGTCGGTGTCGCCCAGGCGGCATTCGACGACTCCATCCGCTACGCCCAGAAGCGGGAGGCGTTCGGTAAGCCGATCTTCGAGCACCAGGCCCAGCAGCTTCGGCTGGCCGAGATGCTCGTGAAAATCCGCGCCGCGCGTCTGCTCACCCTCGATGCCGCACGGAAGAAGGACTCGGGCGCGCGCAGCGACCTCGACGCGGGCATCGCCAAGCTCTACTCGACAGAGATTGCGAACGAGTGCGCGCTCGATGCGATGCGCATCCACGGCGGCGTGGGCTACAGCAAGGAACTGCCGCTCGAACGGTACTACCGCGATGCACCGCTGATGATCGTCGCCGAGGGGACGAGCGACATCCAGAAGACGGTGATCGCCCGCAACATCGTGAAGGAATACCCGATCTAGCAGCTGCGGATTCTGGATTCTGGATTGGGGTGATTGATGATGACTGACCCGAAGGTTTCGCTGGATATTGCGGGGCGGGCGTTCTCAGACTACGAGTTCGAATGGGACTGGCAGACAACGCAACTGCTTTCCCGGGCCTGCGGCGCTTCCGTGCGCGAGGAACGCGATCTGCGCTCGCTGATGAAGACTTCCGACGGCCCCGGGCATCCAATGGTCCCATTCAACGGCGCGCTCCTCGCGCGCAACCGCGATGAGGTCATGGACGCCCTCATCGGCGGTTATGCAACGTGGCAGCGAGTTGGGCGCTGGGGTTCGGGCGGCGCGAAGTTCCTCGGCACGGTCCCGCAAACGGGCCGCGGCCGCGTCTCCTCGCGCATCACCGAAGTCGGCGGGACCTCGAAGGGCCACGCCCTGGTGCGCTTCAACTTCGAAGTTTCGAACGCCTCCGACGGAACGCCGTTGCTCGAAGGCTGGATGCTGCTCTTCCTCCTGGGGTGCGCCCCGGAGGGTGCGGGCGCGCTGAATCCGCCGCGCATCGCCATCCCGGACCGGCCGGCCGACGAGGTCGCCGTCCACAAGACGCCGCTCAATGTCACCTTCGACTGGGCAGTCCCGTCGGGCGACTGGAACACGACGCACTTCATCCAGCAGGCCGGGAACCCGGCGCCGCTGACCCACGGGCCGCGCAACATGGGCCTCGTGCTGCAGGACGCCGCCCGGCTCTTCGCCCAGGGCCACCTTGAGCGAATCAAGGAAGTCACCATCGGCAGCCTGCCGGCGCCGCACTACCCGCCAGAAACGACTGAAACCCGCTTCTGGAACGAAGGCGACCGGGTTCTCGGCCGGCTTGTGGTCCCTGCGGAAAACCGCATCGACGGCGGCGAAGGCGACAAGGTCTGCATCGACCAGATCGAACTGCGGTTCTAACCCCGGACCGGGCGAACCCGGTCGCTACCTTGGCTCCTTCGGCACGAAGTCCATCTCCAGCCGCTCGGCCTCGAAAGTGCGCTTGAGCCGCCGCCGGAGTTCGGCTTCGACGGACCACTTCATCTTCGGCCGGGCATCGCCAGCGATGATGAGGTCAACGACCCCTTCTGCGACGGCTTTCTGTTCGACCAGGCGCGGTCCGCTGAGGATGGCCTCGGCCCGTTCGTTCGCCACCTCGGCACAGACGCGTTCGACGAGGGCCGCTGCACGGTCGCTCTCCCGGAACGGCGTGCGGACGGTCAGGCCGAAGCGGTTCAGCCCCGCCGTCCGATTCGTCGCCACGGTGATGGTGCTGTTCGGGATGGAGTGAACGTTGCCGTCGGCGTCCCGCACCACCGTGCGCCGCGGGTTGATCTCGATGACCTCACCGGTGACGCCCGCCACGGTCACCGTGTCGCCGACGGCATACTGGTCTTCGATGAGGATGAACATGCCGTTGATCACATCGCGCACAAGAAGTTGCGCCCCGAGGCCGAGTGCCACGCCGACAACACCGACGCTAGCGATGAGCGCCGACACGTTTAGTCCGAATTCGCTGAGCGTGAGCCCCACGGCGACGAAAAAGAGAAGCGTGCGGAAGCCCCAGTTGAGGGTGTTCGAAAGCGTATTGACCCGCCGTTCGACCGCCTGGCGTTCTTCGCTCCGCCCGCGGACTGCGCGCGTTAGCGCCTGGCTGAAGACGTGGGAGAGGAAGACCTTGAAGATGACCGCCGCGACGAGCAGGACGACCAGCGCGAACAGCAACCGCGCGGCATGCCCCTCTTCCCAGATTCCCCAGTCGCGAATAGCGAGGACGGTGAATTGACCGGTCACGCGCGGGTCAGCCGGGCGTAGCTTTGCAATAGGCGGCGCGTGCCGGCCGTGTCGAAGTTCACCACGTACTCGACGTCACTCCCGTTGACCTGGGCGCTCACGATTACGCCAGCACCGAACTTCGGATGCACCACGCGCTCGCCTGCGCTCCACATCGAATCCTCTGCGGGTTCAATGTCTTTGAAGAGCGGCGGCGCCGCCACTGCTTCGGCATACGAACGGGTCGTGCTGCCGTGAGGGCGAGTCAGATGCGGGGGGATATCCGCGAGGAAGCGCGATGGCGGATTCGCCGCCGATTGGCCGAACGAGAACCGCCGATAGGAACGCGTGAGATAGAGCAGGTCCATCGCACGCGTAATGCCGACATAGCAGAGCCTCCGCTCTTCCTCCATCTGCCGTGGGTCATCGAAGGACCGGATGTGCGGCAACACGCCCTCTTCGAGACCGATGAGGAACACGACCGGGTATTCGAGTCCCTTGGCGGCATGCAGCGTGATGAGCGTGACCGCCGACGCTTCGTCCTTCAGTTCATCGACATCGGCGATGAGGGCGACATCCTGAAGGAAAGTGGCGAGGTCGCTGCCGGCGCCGGCAGCCTCTTCGTACTCTCCAACCAGCGAACGGAGTTCCAGGACGTTCTCGAAGCGCTCTTCGCCGTCTTCGCCGGACTCCTGCAGGTAACGCGCGTAGCCGGTGAGCGAAAGGACGGAATCGAGCAGTTCGGTCAGCGGCAGGGAAGCGTCTTCCCGCAAGCGGTTGATGATGTGAACGAAGCCTCCGACAGCGGCGCCCGCGCGCCCGGCGACAATATGCGCCCCAAGCCCGCCAGCCACACCTTCGCAGGCATCCCAGAGGCCGACGCTGTTCTCGCGCGCGAACTCTTCGAGCCGTTCAATTGTCCGGTCGCCGATGCCTCGTCCGGGGACATTGATGACGCGAAGGAGGCTGGCCTCGTCGTGAGGGTTCTGCGCGAGCCGCAGATAGGCGATGAGGTCCTTGATTTCACGGCGCTGGTAGAACCGCACACCTCCAATGAGGCGGTACGGAATGCGGTGCCGGACAAGAGCCTCTTCAACCGCCCGTGACTGTGCGTTCGTGCGATACATCACGGCTACCTGGCGGTAATCGCGCCCCTCCTTCGCCAGCCGGGCTACTTCCCGGGCGACGAACTCGCCCTCCTCCTCATCGCTGTGTGCGTCGTAGGTCGTAATCAGGTCGCCGCCAGAGCGTTCGGTCCAGAGCTTCCGCGGGTGGCGTCCCGGGTTCTTTTCAATGACCGCATCGGCCGCCTCGAGGATCGCCGGCGTCGACCGGTAGTTCTGCTCCAGCAGGTAAATCGCGCAGTCGGGGAAGTCGCGTTCGAAGTTCTTGACGTTGCGAACATCAGCCGAGCGCCACGAATAGATGCTCTGGTCCGGGTCGCCGACGACCGTGATGTTGCCGTGCGCCGATGCCAGTTTCCGCGCGAGTTCGTATTGGACCGGGTTCGTGTCCTGGAACTCATCGACGAGGATGTGGAGATAGCGGCCTGCGTACTTTTCCAACATCTCCGGGACTTCGAAGAGCCGAACGGCGTACAGCAGGAGGTCATCGAAGTCCACTGCCGACGCCTGCTTGAGCGACCGCTCATAGGCGGAGTAGACACGGGCGACCACCTCGTCGGCGTAACTTCGAACCCTCGCCGTGAACGCCTCGGGAACAATCAACTCACTCTTGGCGTTTGAAATAGCGGAGAGGATGGCGCGCGGCGGAAAGCGCCGGGGGTCGACGTGGAGTTCTTCGAGGATCCGCTTCACAAGGGCAACCTGGTCGGCATCGTCGTAGATGACGAAGTCGCGCGAGAGGCCGATGGCCTCACCATCAATGCGCAACCAACGGGCGCACATCGAGTGGAACGTGCCCATGTGCAGGCTGGCGGCGTCTTCACCGAGGAGGCGACTCGCCCGCTCCCGCATCTCCCGCGCGGCCTTGTTCGTGAAGGTGACCGCGAGAATGCGCCACGGCGGCACCCGGTGTTCGATAACGAGGTGGGCGATGCGGTGGGTGATAACTCGCGTTTTACCGCTTCCCGGCCCGGCAAGGATGAGGACGGCTCCGGAGCCGTGCATGACCGCCTGGCGCTGCGGCTCGTTCAGTCCTTCGAGCAGTTCGGCCTGGCTGGCGACGGTTTCCACTGGCCCGATTCTACCATTCGCTCACCCGGGTTATCCATTTCCGTTTCGCCCTCATTCGGCCGCTGCGGTACAGTACCTGCAACGGTCGTCGAAGCGTCCGGAGGGAACGTTTGAACCTGTTTCTCGTGTCATGGCCGGGCGGATCCTGGGAAGCGAGCGTGAAGTACCTGGTCACCTTCCTGGTGATCTTTCTCGCAGCGTTCTGGATTGCCACCATCTTCTGGACTTACCGGGACATTCGCCAGCGAACGCGTGACCCGATCCTCCAGACGGCCGCCGTGCTGCTGGTCCTGGTGTTCAACTTCCCCGGGCACTGGATGTATCTCATCGTCCGCCCGCGCCAGACGTTGACCGAGCTGTACGAGCGGTCTCTCGAAGAAGAAGCGCTCTTGCAGGAACTCGAAGACCAGAAGGCCTGCCCCACCTGCAAGCGCCGGGTGAGGGACGAATACCTGGTCTGCCCGTCCTGCCGCACGCAGTTGAAGGAAGCCTGCCGCCAATGCCAGAAACCGCTCAGCTACGCGTGGGTTGCCTGCCCGTACTGCGGCACCGAAAAGCCGCCGCGCGAAGGGTTCGCCCCGCGGCCGGTGCGCCCCACGGGAATGCGCCCCGCATCCGGCGGGCCGGCACCGCGCCAGCCGATCACACCCGAGCCGAGGCCCGCGCCGGCACGTCCCGCACCGAGGATTGCGCCCAATCCTCCGCCCGCTTCCGCACGCGACCCGTTCGGTGTCCGCAGGGGTCCCCAGGCTGCGATGCCGAATGATGAAGGACCGGTAATCGGGGAATAGCGCACTCCCCCTGCGCCTCCGTTCCGCCGGCGAGGCTCACAGTCTTGCGAGGACGAGCGGCGTCAATGCTTCCGCGGCCAGTCGCTGGCTATCCTCGTTCGAATGGACGCCGTCAGGCTGCATGTACTTCAGCTTGGCCACCGGCCCGCCCAGCGCGGCCTCGTGGCTAACCCAGTCGAAGTGCAGGTCGTCTGCGAGCGGCCGCAGGCGTGCATGGAAACCATTCTGCAGTTCGTTCAGGCGCGGATTCAGGCGCTGAAGCTCCAGTCCATACCCCACCCCGCTCAAGACGATGGTGTGAACCTGCTCTCGGCGTGCGAGTGCTCGAAACAACTCGTGATAACAGGCGACAAGGTCTTCGAAGGACAGCGCCGGCGCGGTGCCGAGGATGGTCCGAGCCACCTTTCGAGGAAGCCGCAGCGTCTTTTGACCGCGAGGGCCGAGACGTATGGCAGCCCGGGAAACCTCGACCTCAGCACGATTGACCGCCCTGGCTGCCCGTTCCCCAAACCGCTCCCGAACACGGTTCGAAGCCAGTTCCACAACTACTCCGTAGCCGGACGTGGCGAGGACGACGATATCGGGCTTCTCGCGATCCATCTGACGCTCGAGATACTGCAGCGCCGTTGGACCGGCAAAGACAGCCTTGTGAACCGTCTCCAGCCGAGTGCCGGTGGCTTCTTCAATCTGCCGCTGCAACACCCACGCCATGCCGTCCTCGTGTCGCGGCAGCCGCGAGCCATCAGTGTCGCTGTGGCCGAGGAAGAGGAGTTTCGCCACGTGGTCCCGGCTGGTCAGGAAAGTGCGCGGACGAGACCCGTGCCGCCGAGCAGCTCGCTCATGCGGTCGAGCTTCCGGTCTCCGTGGAAACGGGTCTTATCGAAGATGCCTTCGAGTGCGATCACCGTGTTCTCCGTGTCGGTCCGGCTCAGGAGCACGGGGACACCATTGGCGCGCGCCGCATCAAACAGGTACTCCGATGGCCGCCGGCCACCGGTGAGGATGAGGACGTTCGGGTCGGCCCGCATCGCCGCGAGGTGCTGGTCAGTCTTGTCGAACCGGACCACCACCGCCTTCGAATCGAACCGGCGCAGGTACGGCTGGCCCGCGTCGGAGCCGATAGGCGCGATCACGAGGTAGTCGGAGGTGGGGTCGCCTTCTCCCTGGACGAGGGTCTCGGCGTTGAGGGCGGACTGGACTTCGGAAACACTGAAGCCCGCCAGCGTGCGATCCTCGCCGAGGCTCACCTTGAGCGGTGCGCCTTCCTGCTCGGCAGCGCCGCTCAGCCCATCGACGCCGGTCGCGACAATCGCCGCAGTCCCGTCCGGGGCCGAAGCAGGGAGCTTGCCACGCGCGACCACAACAAGCCGGGCATCGGCGCCGGGGAAACTGCCAAGCGGGCCCTCGACGACGAGCGTTTCGCCCTCTCCCGCGGCAGGGATGGACTCCACCGGAGTGGCCGGGGAGCCGGGCACGAAATCGAGAGAGGCAAACCATGCCGCATCTTCAGCGGCCGAACTCTCGCCCTCTGCCAGGCGAACGAGGCGTGTGGGGGTGCCCGCGTAGGCCAACTCGCGGGCGATGGCCGCCGCGACTCCGGTCTTGCCTTCGCCGGGTTGTGCCGAACCAACGTAGATGATCGCCATGCAGCCCTCTCCGGCGCCACGCCGCCATCGGCAATTGTGACGAAACGCACGGGTTCGGACAACGCTACTGCCTACTGGCCCGCGTCGGCTACCATCCGCAGATGCCTGCCACCCGAAAAGTCACCGTCGAACGCAACCGGCTTCGATTCGCCGCCTCCCACATGGCCACCTTCGCCGGGAGTTGCGAGCCGCTCCACGGCCACAACTACGACGTCTTCGTCGAACTTGAAGGCGACCTCACCGAAGACGGCTGGGTCTGGGACTTCGGAGCGGTGAAGCGGGCGGCTCGCGAAATCTGCGACGCCCTTGACCACCACTTCCTCCTCCAGAGCAAAAGCAAGCACCTTCATATCGCCGAGATCGGCGAGGAATGGGAGGTTGCGTTCCGCGACAGACGTTATGTATTCCCCAGGAGCGATGTCTTTCCGCTTCCAATCGAGAACACCACGGCCGAGTGCATCTCGGAATGGTTCGCGGGGCAGCTCCTCGCCTCGCTTCGGGCGCAGGGCGCGACGCATTTGACCCGGCTCACCGTGGGAATTGAGGAAATGCCGGGCCAAACGGGCTGGTATACTCTGGAGATGTGAAGCCGCTCCCCTTCGGAGCGGTTTCGCTGGCAGTGGAGGGACACCATGCAGCTCGACTGGGACAAAGCGATCAACGAGATCCTGGCGGAGAAGATGACCTGCCAGGCGTGCGGCGCAATGGGCGACCAGATGATCGTCGGCTACACCCGCGAAGCCTCGGCGGCCGAGTTCGCCACCCGCTGCAAGGACTGCACGGACAAGTCGGACTGCGATGCCCGGAAGCTGGTCGTCGTCTGCGAACCGTGTGCGCGGATCCATCGCGTGAACGGCGAGCTGATGGACGAGGCCGGCATGATGGGCGTCCTGCTCGAGGAATGCCGTCGCAACCTCGAAGACAGCGTCGATTACCTCGCGACCTACTGGAAAGAGGAGATCGAGGTCGACTACGACGACATGGCCAAAGGCCTCGACGAAGTCGACCCGGAACTCTTTAAAGAGGAAGACTCGTGGCGGCTGCGCCTGGAGGAAGAATACCTGCAGCTTCACCGCTGGTTCCGTGAGCACGGCGTCGGCATCCCGGACCCGGGCTGGCGCTCGAATTACGTCGAGGAAGTAGTCAGCCTGGGGTATTCCACGCTCCTCGGAGACTGAAGCGCCCGGCTGCGCTTTCTCCAATCCAGCCCGATGGTATACTGAGCGGAACGCGGAAGTAGCTCAGTGGCAGAGCGCCTCCTTGCCAAGGAGGAGGTCGCGAGTTCGACCCTCGTCTTCCGCTCCAGCGAAAAACAGGCCCGCCAATCGGCGGGCTTTTCGTTTGTCCCCTCCATCCCCGCCATGCCCCCAGGTCGCTTGTGCGGTATCCGCTCATGTGCGGCGCCTCATCGACAGACCGGTGGTTTGTGAAGGTTTCGCGTACCTGTTGACACCGCTGGCGCAGAAGTATACTTTTCCACTACCTGATAAACCAAGGAGTTAAGTATCCCACCGGCCAGCCCTCCTACTGACTCGCTCAGCGTGACCTTCGCGGCGCTCGCCGACCCAACACGGCGGGCAATCCTTGCGAAGCTGGCGCGTGGCGAAGCAACCGTGACTGAGTTGGCCGAACCGTTCGACATGAGCCTGCCCGCTGTCTCGAAACACCTGAAGGTGCTCGAGCGCGCCGGACTCGTCGGCAAGTCGCGCGAAGGCCAGTGGCGGCCCTGTCACCTCGAAGCAGCCCCGCTGCGCGCCGTCGCCGACTGGACGAGCGAGTACCGGCGCTTCTGGGAAGAGCGCTTCGAACGGCTGGATACCTACCTCCGGGAGCTTCAGGAGAAGGAGAATCAACGAAATGCCGCATCAGATTCAGATCATCAAGGCTGAGGGGAAGTCCCTTGAGTTCACTCGGCGCTTCGACGCCCCGCGGGAGCTTGTGTGGATGGCCTACTCGGAAGCTGAGCACCTCAAGCAGTGGTGGGGGCCGAAAGGCTGGACCACTGACCCATGCACGGTCGATTTCCGTCCCGGGGGCGTCTGGCATTACTGCATGAAGGGCGATGGGATGGAGTCGTGGGGCAAGGCCGTCTACCAGGACATCGCCGCTCCGGAGCGAATCGTCTACCTGGACGCGTTCTCCGACGAAGCTGCGAACTCGTTTCCGCCGGAGATGCTCATCACGCTCGACTTCGTTGACGAAGGCGGCGCCACGCTCCTCCGCAGCACAAGCACGTTCGCGAGCGAGAAAGACCTCCAGACCGTTGTGGGGATGGGCGTCGTCGAAGGCGTGGGTCAGACGATGGACTGCCTCGAGGAATACCTCGTCGACATGATGGCGGTCCTTCGATGACCACCGCCGCACCGGTGCAGCAACCTGGCTGCCGGCCGCGACCGCTGGCAGCCGTCCGGCCCGAACCCTTCACCGACGTGCCTGTGGCGCCCTTGGCCGCCGGGCTCGTCGCGCACGCAGCGTGGCTGCGCACGGAACATCCCCGTGAGCCCTTCGCCGACTGGGG
>JBDHWA010000008.1:0-16762 GCA_039809945.1 Dehalococcoidia bacterium
ATCCACGAAGGCGTCACGTTCGCGATGTTCCTCTGGGCGTCGGCATACGCGCGACGGCTGTCGTGGCCGTTGCTGATTTACGCCGTGCTCATGGGCGGCAGCCTCATGTACCTCGGCGAGCACTACCTGCTGGACCTGGCGGCCGGGGTTGGCTGCGCCGTGCTCAGCTGGTGGTTCACCCTGCGCTACGTTCGAAAGCCACCAACCGCTCAGGCGGCGCGCTGATACATGCTCGTCCCCGCCGTCCGGAACCCGATTTCCCCGGAGCGCATGATCATTTCACTGCCACCGATGAACAGCAGCCCGCCCGGGCGAAGTGCGCCTGCGAACCCGCGATAGATGTGCGACTTGGCCTCATCGGTGAAGTAGATGACGACGTTCCGGCAGAGGATGACGTCGAGGTCCTGCGGGTAGGGGTCACTCAACAGGTCCTGGCGCCTGAAGGTGATACGCCGCTTGAGCTCCTCAGTCACCCGGTAGGTGCCGTCGGGGTCCTCCACCATGTACTTCTTCAGCAGCGCAGGCGGCACAGAGCGGACTTCGGCCGGGTAGTAGCCCTTGCCTTCGCGGGCGCGGTTCAGGATCGGCACGTCTACATCAGTGGCGATGATGCTGTGCGAACCGCGCGGGTCGACTTCGTTAAGGATCATCGCGAGCGAGTACGGCTCACAGCCGATGGAACAGCCGGCGCTCCAAAACTTCAGGCTCTTCCGCTGTTCGAGGAGCCGGGGGATCCAGACCTTCTGAAGCTCGGCGAACCGGTCGGGCTGCCGCCAGAATTCGCTGACGTTGATGGTCAGCGTGTCGCGCACCTCATCGAGAAGCTTGTGGTCTGCTGCCAGCAGTTTCTGGAAGGAGGGCCATCCATCGATGCTGCGGCGCGTCATGATGCTCGCCAGCCGGCGCTTCATCTGAGCTTCTTTGTACTGGCCGAGTGGCACGCCGATGGCGCGCTCGAGCGCCTGGCGAAAGGCAATCCATTCGCGATCTTCTACGACCTGGGTTGTCACCGCGTACCTCGTTGTGTTGAAAGTGTGGCTACCAGCGCTGCGGCGACGCCCGTGAGTGGCACCTGCCGTGCGGATTGTGTGCGTTCCATCGTCACCCGGGGCATGCCGTAGACCACGCAGCTGGCCTCGTCCTGGGCGATGACCTTGCCGCCGGCAGCTTCGAGCTTCGCGGCGCCGTCCGCGCCATCACGCCCCATCCCGGTGAGGATGGCGACACTGGCGGAGCGTCCATACACCGCCACAACTGAGTCGAGGGTGATATCGACGCTGGGCCGAACGCCGTGGATGGGAGGGCCCTGGTCCAGGTGGAGGCGCTTCTCCTTCGTGACGATGAGATGGTAGTCGCCGGGAGCGACATAACACTGGCCGTTCACGAGGGTATCTCCCTCTTTGGCCTCCACCACGTGGAGCGGGGATATCGAGTCGAGTCTCCGGGCGAGAGCGTTTGTGAACCCGGGCGGCATGTGCTGCACGATGACCACGGCTGCGGCCACATCCCCGGGGATGTGCGGCACAACCTCGGTCAGTGCCGGCGGCCCGCCAGTCGATGAGCCGATGACGAGCAGGTTGTTCGCCGGCAGGCGGCCCCCGGTGGAAGGCGGGACGACAGCGGTCGCCCCCGGCCGGTGCGCCGACGCTACGAGACCGGGCCTGCGACGCTGGAGGCGAGCCACGCTCGCCCGGGTCACGGCCTGTTGCAGCTGGGCGCCCACGTTGGCGAGGTCCACGCTCAAGCCACTCGGCTTCCCGACGCAATCCACAGCGCCCGCTTCGAGCGCCCGGATTGCCGTATCGGTCCCCGCGGCGGTGAGGGTTGAAACCATCACGATCGGTGTCGGGAGCGCCTGCATGATCTCGCCGACAGCCGTGACGCCGTCCATCTGCGGCATCTCGACATCCATGGTGATGACGTCGGGCCGCAGTTCCAGGGAGCGCCGGACAGCCTCCAGGCCGTTTTCTGCCGTGCCGACAACGGTGATGCCGGGGACGGCCGTGAGGATGCGCTCAACGGCCCGGCGCATGAACGCTGAGTCATCGACGACGAGCACCCGGATGGGCTTCGCCGCCGCGGTGGCGGGGAGAGCCATTTCGCCCTCCTAAGCGCAGAGTTTGCTGACGGCAGCGAGGACGCGGTCGCCTTCGCAGGGCTTCACGAGGAAGTCCTTGGCCCCGCTTTTCACCGCCTCGAGGACGATCTGCTGCTGCCCCAGGGCGGTCACCATTGCCACCCGCGCCTGCGGGTCGTGTCCGCGGATCTCTTTGAGCGCAGTGAGGCCGTCCATCTCCGGCATGGTGATGTCCATCAGCACGGCGTCGGGCTTCGAAGCCTTGTACTTCTCGACGGCTTCGAGGCCGTTTTCGGCCTGGATGACTTCGTAGCCGGCTTCGGCCAGGATTTTCGACATCCGCATCCGCATGAACGCAGCGTCATCGACCACAAGAATTGTCGCCATGGAAGGCCTCCCTACAGTTCATTGGCCGGCGAAGCTGCGGTGCGGACGTAGGTCTTCCCGGTGGCGGGATGCAACTCGAGCGTGCGGCCTTTGGTGCCGCCAATGTCCGTCGCCGTTGCGGTCAGTCCGTGCCGCTTCAACCGTTCCTTAATGGCATCGGCATTCCGCTCGCCGATCTTGAATCTTTCGGCATTTGCCGAGCCAAGCACCGCCGCTCCACCTGCGAGCTTCACGACGAGCCGGCGCGCGACGGCGCCAGACTCCGTGAGACGCGAGATCAGGGCATCGATCCCGGTATCCGCGAATCGAGCGGGCTCCCGTTCGTCGAAGCGCTTGCCCTCCGAACTTGGAAGCAGGATGTGGGCCAGGCCCGAGACTTTCGTCTGCGGGTCATAGCAGCTGATGCCGATGCATGAGCCGAGGCCATACGCGACCAGCAGGTCCGAAGGGTCCCGGGTAATCGCGAGCTGTCCGATGCCAACGGAGATCCGCCTGGCATCGGGTGTTGGGGCAGTCATGCGGCTACCTTTCGCAGCCGGTCGAGTGACACGGGGTCAGGCGCCACCATCAAGAGGCCCGCGGTCTTGCCCGTGTGGTCCTCGAAGATGGCGTCCATCATGACCACGTCTCCACCCTGGGAGAGCACTTCGGCATAAATGGATTCGACAAGCGCGATCGCCATGTCATTGACGACCGTCGGCGGACTCGGATGGAGGATGAGGTTCACGGAGTCGGCGAGGGCGTTGATGAAGGCCGAACCGACGATATTGCCGAGTTCGCCGATGGCTGATTCGGCCAGCTCATCTGGTTCCGTGCTGGTTCCCACAGGCTGTCCGCACATCAGGTCCACGCACTCAAGCGCCCGGGGAACCGGGAAGAGGAGCATCACGTGGCCGGTGATATCGCCGGAAATCGAGAGGTACGCCCCGAGGACCGTGGCTTCCTCTCCCCCGACGGCGTCGCAGGCATCGGTCTTGGTGCCAGCTCGCACGTTCGGGACGTGGATCTGGATTTCCTGGCCCATAAGGCCGCTCAGGCCGCGCCCCGCGCGGTACGCGCCATCGCGGGCTACCGCCGATAGCGTCGTGATCAGTTCATCGTGCACAGGGTGCTCCTCTGGTTGGTGAGTTTCATGCCGGCACCATCAAGGCCTGCTCGTTGACCAGGCTCGGTGTGTCGACGATCAGGCCGAGCGTCCCATCGCCAAGGATGGTCGCCCCGGTGATGCCGCGCCGGCCGCCGACGAGGTCCCCGAGAGACTTGACCACCACGTCCTGCTCTCCGAGCAGGCGGTCGACCGTGAACGCCACGTGCCGGTCTCCGTGCCGCGCGGCTACGAGGAACCTGCCCGACTCAATACTCTTCGGCCGTGTATCCCCGAGGACCGATGCGAGGTCCATCATCGGCAGCAGCCGTGACCGGAGACGAAGCATCTTCATCCCGTTGACGGAGTGGATGTCAGCCTCATGGTCGCCCAGGGCTTCGGTGACGGAAACGAGCGGGATGGCGTAAACCGTGCCACGCGCCATGACCATCAGCGCCTTGGTTGTCGCCAGGGTGAGTGGCAGTTGGACCACGACTTCGGAACCAACGCCGGGCGTGCTGTAGACCGTGATCTGGCCGTTCAGGCGCTCGATGTTCGTCCGGACGATGTCCATCCCCACGCCCCGCCCGGAGACGTCGGTCAGCTTCTCCGCAGTCGAAAGGCCGGGAAGGAAGATCCACTGGATGGCCTGCTCCTCGCTGGCCGCCTCGGCGGCTTCGCGGGACATCAGCCCCTTCTCGACCACCTTCTGGCGAAGGCGGCGGGTGTCGATGCCCTTGCCGTCGTCTTTGACCGAGAGGTAGATGTAGGTTTCCTGGTTCCAGGCGGTCACGGTCACCGTGCCGGTTTCGGGCTTGCCGAGGGCGCGCCGTTCCTCCGGCGGCTCGATGCCGTGATCGACAGCGTTGCGCAAGATGTGAACCAGCGGGTCCGAGATCTCCTCGATGACGGAGCGGTCGAGTTCGGTCTCTTCACCGGCAGTGAGCAGGTCGACCTTCTTCCCGCACTTGGTCGCGACGTCGCGAACGAGGCGCGGCAATCGTGTGAGCACCGACCGCACGGGCAGCATGCGGCTGCGCATGATCTGCTCCTGCAGCTCATCGGTGACGCGCGCGAGGTGCGCCGTGGTCTCTTCGAAGTTCTCGGTGAGCTCGGTGAGGTTCGCATCCTTCAGCACGGCCGCCAGTTGTTCCCGGATCTGCTGCAATCGGGTTCGGTCGATGACGAGTTCACCGACGAGGTTCATCAGGCCGTCGAGCCGCTCGACGTCGATGCGAACAGACTGTGCTGCCGCACGCTTCGGCGCTTTCGCCGCTTCTCCGTTGGCATCGACGAGGGAGAGCTGCGGGCGCCCGGGTGCGGCATCCGATGGTTCAGCCGGGCTGGCTGCTCCGCTGAGCGGCGCTGACAGCTGTTCGGCCGAAAGCGCGCGCACCGTGACCTGGGAAACGTCCGAAACCACTCCGAGGGCAGCCTGGAGCTGCTCCTCGGACTGTCGCGAAACAAGGACGGCGGTGAGGGCGAATTCGCCTGCACCCGCCTCGATGATGTCCCGGTCGGGCCAGGTCTGGAGCGGAGTGCCGAGGGCATCCATCTCCTGCAACACCTGGAACCCGCGGATCGACGGGAGCTGGCATTCGGGCGAGATCTGAACCTCGACCAGGAAGCACGCAGAACCCTGCGCGATGCCCTCAAGAGCGGCTGCCAGGGCGGTTTCGTTGAGCGAATACGTGAGTCCGCCCTTCGCGCTAGCGTCAGTGTCCTTCTCCGGAGCTGGCCCCTCGAGTACGGCGTGCAGGTCAGCCTCCAGGCTGCCCGTTTCGACCCCCGAGTCGACTCGCGTGACGACTTCGTTGGCCAGGATGCGAAGGGCATCGAGGCCGGCGAGAAGGGCGTCCACCACGTCCGAGGTTGGGGCCCGTTTCCCCTGCCGGACGGCGTCGAGCACCGTTTCCATAGCATGGGTGAGGTTGGCCATCTTCTTATGGCCGATGGTGGCGCTGGACCCCTTGAGGGTGTGCGCCGCCCGGAAAATCTGCTGCAGCAACTCGGGCTCGGGTTCGCCCTCAAGCTGGACGAGACAGGTATCAAGCAGCTCAATCTGCTCGTCTGTCTCTTCACAAAAGAGCTTCAGGTCGTCGTCATCGAGTTCGAACTGCAGGCGTTGGCCTTTGCTGGTCACCATGCGGTGGCGCTCCTCGCGAATGAGAGGATTGGAAATCCTGGGCTGAGAACGGGATGTCAGGCGGCGGCTGCGGCGAAGTCGAACTCACCGTTCGCAGAAGCAGGCAGGACACCTTCGAGGTCCATGAGTGAGACCAGGCGATCGTCAAGCTTCGCGACGCCCCGAAGATAGGTGTTCTCGGGCACCGATACGATCGAGCTCGGCAGCTCCACCTGGTCGCCGGGAATGCGCATCACTTCGGTGACCGCATCAACAATCAGGCCGACCATTCCACCGGCGCTGCTGACCACCACGATGCGCGTCTCGGCCGTGTACTCGCCGGCGTTCACGCTGCAGCGCTTACGCAGGTCGATGACAGGAACAACGCGGCCGCGAAGGTTGGTGATGCCTTCGACCCAGAAGTCCGAGCCGGGAATCGAGGTGATGGTCTGCATCCGCACGATTTCCTGCACTGCCTGGATGTCCAGGGCATAGAACTCATCGGCCAGCTGGAAAATAACGACGTGCTCTTCGGCCGCCGGCTGTCCGGCCACATCTGCAACAGAGTCAATCTTTGGCGCCACTCCGGAACCCTCCTGGTTTGCGAGGCAGGCTGAACCCGCCGTTGCCTAGAGAGTACGAACGGATTGTGCTCACTCGTCATCGGGCGCAGCCCCCAAAATGGCATGGGGATCTCCCTCATCAGCAGGACGGGACAACGGGGGCTTTGGGCGAGGATCTAGGGAGTCCACTCATACCGTGCCGATACTCCAGTTAGAGAGACTGACCGCGGGAGTAAGGTGTGGCCTCCGAAAACGCTGTCCTCAGCCAACGCGAGATCGACGCACTGCTGAACGCCGACATCAGCGAGATTGATGCCGAAACAGTCGTGACGATGCCGCCGCCTGCCCGCAAGGAATCTGGCCGCCGCATCAAGCCGTACGACTTCCGCCACCCGGAGAAGCTTTCGAAGGAGCAGCTCCGCGGTCTTCAGATCATTCAGCAGGGTGTGGCCGGCGCCGTTGCAGCGAGCTTCAGCGCCCGCCTGCGGGCCGCCGTTGAGGCGCGGCTCAGCGCCCTCGAGCGCGGCATCTACGAGGAGTACGTCGCTCAGATTGGCTCAACCTCGGTTGTCATCATCATCGATATGTCGCCGCTCCAGGGGTACGCCGTGGCGGCGTTCGGGCTCGACGTGGCGTTCGGTTTCATTGACCGCCTGCTCGGCGGCAAAGGAAAGCGGAACGCGCGAGTGCTGAATCGCGACCTGACCGACATCGAGGTTGCCCTGATCCGCCACATCGGCATGGATATCGCGCGGTCCCTCATCGAGCCCTGGACCCGGGTGGTCGAACTCACCCCGGACGTCTCGGAATTGGCGCTCGGTCCGCAGGTGATGCACGCCATCCCGCCGAGCGAGTTCGTTATCACCGCCTGGTACGAAGTGCGCTTCGCCGAACAGACCGGCGGCATCTCGCTCTGCTTCCCGCTAACGGTGCTCGAACAAATCCTCCCGAAGCTCACCGGGCAGAGTATCTTCGATAACCGGCCGCGGAGCGGCGGGCGCGACGACGCGAAGGTCCACGATGAGCAATTGCTGCCGGTCTCCGTGCAGATCCGGGCGATGCTCGGCGATGCCAAGGTCGATGCGCGGGACCTCGCGCAGCTGGCGCCGGGCGACATCATCACACTCGACCACCTGGCGCATGACCCGTTGCGCATCATGGTGGGGAACTGCGAACGGTATGCGGGATTTGCCGGGACCAGGGGACGGAAGTTGGCGCTACAGGTTTCCGGCCTTGTTGACGATGATGGATGGGTAAAGAGCTTCGAGGAGGCTGCAGGTGAGTAGCGCCGTCCCTATCCGCGCCGTGCTCATGTCTTCGGAGATCATGAATGGTGGCACCGGCTTTCACCGGCTCGTGTTCAAAGTCGATGGCGGGCGCATGGGAATGTCCAGCGTCACCGTCATGATTTCGCAGGATGCCCATCGCAAGCTCGTTACCCAGATGAGCCGAGCTCGCTTCCAGCCAGTCGAGAAGTCCGCGCTTCTGAAGACCTGGGCGCGCTGGGAGATCGCCCTCCGGTACTCCGAAAAGGGTGTGCTCCCGGGCACCGTGACTATCACGGCCCGCGACATCGACGACTTCGGCGCGTACGCCAGTGACCTGGGGCGAACTCTCCAGGTCGGTTAGACGCCGCTGTTCTTCATCTTGCGAATGTCCGCCATTGGCGGTGGGAGGAACTGATGCTGGCCAAGATTTCCGTTGCCGAGGCAGCCAAGCACGCCGCCGAAGCGCCCGACCAGGCGCGTGTCGAACTCGTCGGGCCGTTCGTCGAAGCGGCCGCCCGCGTGATTAGCCAGGAGTGCGGCGAAACCGTGACCCGTGGTCAGCTCCATCGCGTCCGCTCGCCGCAGACGAATAACGATATCTCGGCGCTCATCGCCATTACGGGCGGAGTCGCCGGCCTCGTTATCTATTCGCTTTCCGGCGAAACGGCGCTCGGTTTCGCGTCTCGAATGATTGGCGAACCGGTAACGGAGCTGGACGCACTCGCGCAAAGCGCCATCGCCGAACTGGCGAACATGATCACGGGCCAGGCCGGCATCGCCCTCGAACGGAACGGCTTCCCGAGCGACATGTCGCCGCCCGTCCTCCTCATCGGGAAGGGCACATCCATCGCCACGCTGAACCTCACACGGCTCGTGGTGCCGCTGGTTGTCTCCTTTGGCCAGTTCACGATCGACATCGCGATCAAAGAAGTCTGATCCACCCGTCCCACTGAACAAGCTCCGCACCGGCTGACAGTGGCCGGGTGAGGAATCGTTGCGCCCTCTTTGGAGGTCGTGAGCATGCATAGGAGGCGTGCCAATCCCTGCCCCAGGTTGTGAACGACTTAGCAATTACAAGGACCTCTGCCGCACGCCCTGAGGGTATTGCCGGATACCGGGCCGCAACCGGTGTCTCGACCATCCCTCATGTAGGACAAACAGGAGAAGCTCCAACCATGAAGATCAAGCAAACCACCCTCAGCCTCGCGGGTGCGGCTCTCTTCCTCCTTGCCGCCGTGGGACTCGGCGTCAGCGTTTACTACGCTAACAGCGCCATCGGCAAGGAACGTCACGCCCGCGAACAAAGGGCAGAGTTCACCGCCCTCTCGATTGAACTGAACGACGCCTCAGACTTCCTGACGAACAAGGCCCGGCAGTACGCTGTCACGGAGGACAAGAAGTACCTCGATGAGTACTGGAACGAAATCAACGTCACGAAGACGCGCGACAAGGTGGTCGCTCGCCTCGACGAGCTGGGCGCCACGGACCAGGAACTCGGCCTGATCGAGGCCGCGAAGAAGAACTCCGACTCGCTGGTTGCCACCGAGTCCCGCTCGATGCGCCTCGTCCTTGAGGCGACTGGCGTCGCGGAAGCGCAGATGCCGCCGGCGATCGCGGCCTTCAAGCTCTCCCCCGAGGATCAGAAGCTCGACAAGACGGCGAAGCTGGCGACCGCACGCGTCATCATGTTCGACGACAAGTACGAGGGTGCGAAGGTCGAGATCGCCCGGCCAACCCAGGAGTTCGAGAAGCTCCTGGAGGCACGCACGACGGGTGATGTGAACGCCGCCCGGAACTCGACGAAGACCGCCATCATGGCTCTCGTTCTCCTTGCGTTTGCTGTACCAGCGATCGCCTTCGCCGTCCTCTGGACGTTCCATGTGAAGGTGAGCCGGCCGATCACGAGCTACACCAATCGCCTCGCCGCCCGCGGCAGCGCCACCGACGAATTCGCACTTGAACCGGCCGGCACCGTCGAACTGCAGCACCTGGCAGTCGCCTTCAACGGGCTGATGGCTGACAACCGAACTCAGGCGACTCAGAATGCCGCGCTGATGGCCGACATGTCGCAACTCGTTGCGAGCATCGCCGAGGATGCGAAGAGCGTCGCCAGCGTGTCCGAGATGCTCTCGGACTCCTCCAACCAGATGGCCTCGGCCACTGGCCAGATCGCGGACGCGATCAACGAAGTCACCCGCTCGGCAACCACTCTCGCCGCGCTTTCGCAGGGTTCCGCCCGCGATGTGGAGCAGCTGGCTTCCGCGTCCGTCGAGATGTCGTCGTCCGCTTCGTCGTCGGCTACCGCTGCCGATGAGGCGCGGCTTGAAGCTTCGAATATCGGCTCCCAGATTCAGGAAGTCGCGCGCAGCTCCACTCAGCTCGCGTCCGTGGCCGAAGAGTCGCGGGATGCCGCGCTCCGTGGCCAGCAGGCGGTTGTCCAGGCTGTGAACGCCATGGAGTCCATCGCTGAAGCAGTGGGCCGAGCCAGCGGCACTGTTGACCAACTGGGCCAGTACGGCCAGCAGATCGGCGACATCGTGAAGGCCATCGATGAGATTGCCGCCCAGACCAACCTGCTCGCGCTCAACGCCGCGATCGAAGCCGCCCGTGCCGGCGAACAGGGCCGTGGATTCGCAGTTGTTGCCGAAAACGTCCGCAGCCTCGCCGAACGCTCAAGCGAGTCCACCAAGGAGATCGCCGGGCTCATCGCCCGCGTCCAGGCCTCCACGACCGAGGCCGTCGAAGTGATGGCGGCTGGCGTGAAGGACGTCGAGGCTGGCCGGACGATCACGGCTGAAGCAGGAACTGCACTGGAAAGCATCATTGCTTCGGTCCAGCAGTCGTCGCAGCAGATGCAGCGCATCGCCGGGGAGGTCGGCAGGCTGGCAGAGGGCGCTGACCGCATCGTCGCCAGCGCCGAGCTCATAGCGACCCATGCGGCCGATTCCGCAAGCGGCGCCGCGCAGATGGCCAGCAGCACCGGCCGCGTGACCGACGCCATCATGCAGGTCTCCGCGACGAGCGAGCAGACGAGCGCGTCCGCTGAGGAAGTCTCCGCTTCGACGGAGCAGCTCAGCGCCCAGTCTGAAGAGCTCGCGGCGACGGCCAGCCAGATGAAGCGGCTCGCTGAGTCGCTCCAGGGGGCCATCGTCACGTTCGAAGGCAAGCGCGGATAGTTCAGGCTCGCATTCGTCACCAGTCAGCGCCGCGCAGGGAATTTCTGCGCGGCGCTTTCGTCTGCCGCAGATCGGAGCGGCCTTCAGATGACTGCTTGTTCGCTGTACCGGTGCCGGGCGCCGCGCTAGCATGAGGGCAATGACCGCTCGCCAGCCTCGCCGCGCCCGTCGTCGAATCGCCCCGGCTTCCAGCCTGCCCCGCCCGCTCACCGCGGAGGACACGGCGGCAGGGCGAACCCAGGCGCGCGGCGCCGCACCGTCGCTTCACCATCGCACGCACCACGTGACCAAGGACTACAGTCACGTCCACAAAGACCTGGTCACCGTCGCCGTAGTTGGCGCTGCAGTGATTGCCTTCATTGTCGGGATGTCGTTCGTCGTTTCTTGATCGCCCGATCGCCAGCTGTGCCGCCTGCCTGCGGCTACTTGAGATTCTGGTACGCGAAGTAGAGCCCTGCCGCAGCCGCAAGGATCGAACCAACAAAGAGCGTCCCGCCTACGAAGAGCATCTGGATACCGGTTGCGATGACGATACCGGCCATCGCACAGCCCACAACAACCGGGCCACGTTTGCGATTGACCGAAAGCTCCATGATGCGCGTGAATCCGAAGCCGAGTCCCGCGCCGAGGATGAGCGAGATGAAGATGCCGCCAACCGCGATGCCGGGCACCGCGCGCGACGCGAACCCCCAAACCAGGCCCATCGCGACGCCGCCGATCACTGCCGCGGCGATGGCGCGCACCAGGTACTGGCCCGACACGGTGTAAATCGGGCTCTTGGCCAACCGGGCACAGTCGCGGCAGCGCGCACCCACGGGAGTCTGGATGAGGCATTTCGGACATATGGGAGTATCACAGCGGCTGCAGCGGAGGGCCGTCTCCACGTCCGGGTGCCGGGCGCATGCCACCACCGTGGCGCCGCCCAGCCGGACCGGCATGGGGGGATCTTTGGCAACCACGAAACCTCCGCGGGCCTCGTCGTAGGCCTCACGCCGGTCTCGGTTCGAAAGCACTTCGTACGCCTGCTCGACGGCCCGGCGGCGCTCCCGGACCGAGGGGTCGGGGTCGCTGCCATACTTCTTCATGAGGCCGCGGTAGGCCGCCTCGATGACCTCGGGGCTGGCTGACGGCGCAACTTCGAGCACCGCGTAATAGTCGCTGGTTGTGTCAGGCGCGCTCATCTTTCCTTTACCATCCTACCGGGCGGCTGGTAAAGGCCCAGAGATTCGCTGTCAGGGCAGGTCGACGAGAGCGAACATGATGGTGCCTTCGGCGGCGATCTTTCCGTCGACGGTGGCTTTCACGTGGCCCTTGCCCACCGGGCCGCGCAGCTTTTCAAGGGTGAACTCCATGACGAGCTGGTCGCCGGGAACCACCGGCTTCCGGAAGCGCATGTCTTCGATGCCGCCGAACATTGGCGTCTTTCCGCCTGCGCCACCGTCGCGGAGGAGGGTGACCGCCGCAACCTGTGCCATCGCCTCGACGATAAGGACTCCCGGCATCACACGGTTGCCCGGGAAGTGGCCTTCGAAGAACCACTCATTCGCGGTCACATTCTTGATGCCGACCCCGCGCTTGCCGTCCTCGACCTCGATCATGCGGTCGACGAGGAGGAACGGGTAGCGGTGCGGGATGATCTTTTCGATGTCGCCGATTTCGAGCATCACGGAGCCTTCTTTCCGCTGTGTGCGCAATTCTCTTCGATGAAGCGAAGGAACGCGGTGACGTGGCTGTCCTCGAACGGGATGTCGCCGATCTCACGGTCGTCCGGGTTCCCCAGGCCGTGGTAGTCGCTCCCGCCGGAGCGGGCGAGGCCGTGCTTTGCCGCGAGTTTCTCGTGGTAGGCAACCGTCTCGGGTGAGTAGTTCTTGTAGTACGTCTCGATCCCGTCCGCTCCAGCAGCAACGAGTTGCCTGACGGGTTCCGCGTAGTCGTCGCCCATGTACACCGCGTGTGCGATGAAAACGACCCCGCCGTGACGATGGATGAGGTCGATTGAATCGGCCGGGTCTAGCCGTTCGCGGTTCACATCGGCCGGCTTTCCGTTGCCCAGCCAGAGGTCGAACGCCTCCTGGACGCTCCGAACATAGCCGCGCTCGACGAGGGCGCGAGCGACATGGGGGCGTCCCACCGAAGCCTCCCCGGCGATTTCCAGCACGCGGGCCTCTGTGATCGGCATCCCGTGATCGCCCAGGATGCGGATAATGCTCCGGAGCCGTTCTTTGCGGCCGTCGCGCATCGTCCGCATGAACTCCTGCAGTTCCCGTGCCACCGAGTCGAATCCGAAGGCGAGGAGATGGGCGTCCACCTTCCCCACATCGGTCGAAATCTCCATCCCGGGGATGAGCCGGAGGCCCAGCCTGTCCGCAGCATGCCGCGCTTCGGCGAGGCCGTCGGTCGTGTCGTGGTCCGTCAGCGAGAGGACGCGCACGCCGTTCTTCGCAGCCGTTTCCATTACCCAGGTGGGCGAGTGCACACCGTCTGACGCTGTGCTGTGCAGGTGGAAATCGCCAGTCGCCATTAGCAGACCACCCGGTCGCAGCGTTCGATGCTGGTCGCGCGTTTTGTGCGGTCGTCAGCTTCGATAAGCAGTCCGTTGAGGACGGCGGTCCCCTCGGCGGGCGGGAGCCTCGTTGGCAGTTGTGTGCGGAAGCGGGCAATAACCGACTGGATGTCGTCACCGATGACCGAGTCGCGCGCGCCGCACATGCCGGCGTCGCTGCAATACGCGGTGCCGTGGTTCAGCAGCCGGTGGTCGGCTGTGGGAACGTGCGTGTGCGTCCCGAAAAGCGCCGTGACACGCCCGTCCAGGTACCAGCCGAGCGCCTGTTTCTCGCTTGTCGCCTCGGCATGGAGGTCAACCAGGATAAACCGGTTTGGGTTGATGGTAGCGAGGGCTTCGTCTGCCGCTCTGAACGGGTCGTCATAATCCGAACCCATGAAGACGCGGCCGATCAGGTTCAGCACCACGAGGTCTCCAACTTCAGCGATGCCCCGGCCGGGCGCCCCCGGCGGGTAGTTCATGGGGCGTGTGATGCCAGAGGTCGACTCGAGGTAGGGGTATAGGTCCCGCGATTGGAACGTATGGTTGCCCCCGGTCAGCACGTCGATGCCGCAATCGAACAGTTCATCTGCATGGCGGGGGATAAGCCCCCGGCCGTTCGTGCAGTTCTCCGCATTCGCCACGACATAATCGAGGCGGAGTTCACGGCGAAGGGCGGGAACCGCGTTCACGACGGCCTCGCGCCCGCACGAGCCGACGATGTCACCGAGAAACAGCAGGCGCATGGCTAGCGAGCGTACTCGGTTGCCCGGGTCTCGCGAACCACGGTGACCTTGATCTGGCCCGGGTACTCCATGGTCTCCTCGATCTGCTGGCTAACGTCACGGGCGATGCGCATGGCTTCGAGGTCATCGATCTGCTCCGGCTTCACGATGATGCGAACTTCGCGGCCTGCCTGGATCGCGAATGCGCTCTCCACACCCTTGTGGCTCTTCGCGATGTTCTCCAGCGTCTCGAGCCGCTTGATATATGCCTCCAGGGACTCGCGCCGGGCGCCGGGGCGTCCTCCCGAGATGGCATCGGCCATCATGACGATGACCGCCTCGACCGTCCGCGGCTCCACTTCTTCGTGGTGGGCTTCGATGCAGTGGGCGATGGGGTCCTTGACCTTGAACCGTCGCGCGATATCAGCGCCGATGATGGCATGGGTTCCTTCGACTTCGTGGTCGACGGCCTTGCCAAGGTCGTGTAGGAACCCTCCGGCCCGTGCGACGTCGACGTCGGCGCCGATCTCGCGCGCGATCATCGCGGCGATGTGCCCGGTTTCGATGCAGTGGCGCATCACGTTCTGGCCGTAGCTCGTGCGGTAGCGAAGCCGCCCGAAAACCTTCAGAACCTCGGGATGGAGGTTGAGAACGCCCGCCTCGACGGCGGCCGCTTCGGCGGCGTCCTGCATGGTTGCTTCGACGTCCCGGCGGGCCTTATTCACCGCCTCCTCGATCCGGGTGGGGTGAATGCGTCCATCGTGAACCAGGGTTGAAAGTGCCTGGCGTGCGATCTCCCGCCGCACGGGGTCGAACGCGCTTACGGTCACAGCGTCCGGGGTGTCGTCGATAATGAGGTCGACACCGGTGGCCGCTTCGATGGCGCGGATATTCCGGCCCTCGCGGCCGATGATGCGGCCCTTCATCTCATCGCTGGGGATCTGGACCACCGAGACGGTGTTTTCAGCGGTGACCTCGGATGTGTACCGCTGGATCGCCGTGGCGAGGATCTTCCGCGCGCGGACGCCCGCCGTCGCCTCGACCTCTTTCTCCATCTCGCGGACACGGCGGCTGCCCTCGTCCCGCACTTCAACCTCGATTGCTGCCAGGAGTTGAGCGCGCGCTTCGTCGACGGTGAGGTTGCTCACACGTTCGAGTTCGGTGGCCTGCTTCAGGCGGAGTTCCTCCGCTTCGGAGCGAAGCGTCTCGATCGAGGCTTCGCGGTCGCGCAGGCTCTGTTCGCGCCGTTCGAACGACTCGACCTTGCGGTCCAGGTTCTCTTCCTTCTGGGCGAGGCGCTGCTCTACTCGGGCGGCTTCTGCCCGCCGCTCCTTCAGCTCGGCTTCAAGCTGGTTGCGGAGCGTGAGTTGCTCGTCTTTCGCTGCCAGGAGCAGCTCTTTCTGACGCGTTTCGGCCTCGGCGAGGAGTCGGCTAGCCTGCTCCTCCGCCTGCTGAAGGGAAGTCCCATCGGAACGCCGGCGGACCAAGAAGCCCACTGCCGCTCCGATCAACAAGCATGCGAGGCCGACGATAACAATGAGTATCGCCGACATGGAATATCTCCAAAGGTGTCAAGAAGGATGCCACGTTTCACGCACCGTTCGGCACGAATGCACCGTGTATGACCCCGCGATCCTACCGCCGCGGCTTGACGGGCGTCAAAACATTTCGAAGCGCTAAAGCAGCCTCCCCTGATGCCCTTCACCACGCCCCGGAGCGGGCAGGTGAAGGTTGAACGCCTGGCCTGCGACCTTCACGAGTGCTGTCACACCGACGCCGAGCAGTGCCGCGCCGCCGACGGAAACTGGCTCGGCGATCCAGATGGCCACGGCGCCGAGTGCCGCTGCGGAGGCATTGACTTCGGACTTGAGCACGAGCGGCACCCGGTCGGCGAGGAGGTCGCGGACGACGCCGCCTCCGGTTGCGGTGAGGATGGCCAGGATGATGCCCGCTGGCAGCGACAACTCCGCGCGCAGCGCGGCAAGGGTGCCAGCGGCGGCGAACGCGCCCAGCCCGGCTGCTTCGGCCACATCGAGCACGAGGCGCGGCACCCGCCTCCTCCGCCACACCAGCCAGATCCCGATGACCGATCCAGCGACGCCCCAGAGCAGGTAGTCCGGCTTGTCGAGCACAAGGGGGAGCCGGCCGATGACGACATCGCGGAGCAGTCCGCCGCCGGTGGCGGTGACGACTCCCATCACAAGGAGTCCGAAGATGTCCAACCTCCGCCGGTAGCCGACTTCGACGCCCGACAGCGCGAACGCAACGAGACCTCCGCGGTCGAGGATGCCGATCAGCTCGGTGATGGTGAGATGCACACGCGAACTTTACGGCCGTGCGCCCACTCGGGGCAGGGCTTAGTTCGAGGAGTGCTCCGTCACGACCTCGCCACCGCGGTCACCATGCAGTTTCGAGAAGTCGATGCGGGTCGCCGGGATCTGCCCCATCGCGCCAGAGTGGTAGTCGCGGATCGCCTGGTAAATCTCGTCCCGCGTGTTCATGACGAAGGGTCCGTGGAACACGATCGGCTCCCGGATGGGCTTGCCGCCAAGGAGGAGCACTTCGAGGTTGGGCGACAGGCTGGCCTGGACGTTGTTCGCCTCGAGCAGCAGGGCGTCGCCGTTGTCGAAGATGGCGAGTTGCCCCTCCCGGATCGGGCGGCGCTCGGGACCAACGAATCCTTCCCCTGAGAGTACGTAGGCCATGGCGTTGAAGTCGCGCCGCCACGGGCTTTCGAGGCGTGCGCCGGGGCTGACTGTGGCGTGGGCATAGGTGATCGGTGTCCACGTTGCGCCAGGCCCCTGTTCGCCGGCCA